>JACQEC010000091.1 GCA_016200765.1 Chloroflexota bacterium
CGCTACAATGCGCGCGCCCAGCGGGATATCGGTGCCGATCAGCCGCTCGGGATACCCATCCCCATCATACCGCTCGTGGTGGTAGAGCACGATCTCCCGCCCCTCGCGGTAGCGCGGGAATCTCTCGATGATCATCGCGCCGACATAGACGTGCCGCTGGAATCGGTCACGCTCATCCGATGTCAGCGCGCCCGGTTTGTGCAGCATACTCCCGTCAATGCCAATCTTGCCTAAGTCGTGCACGCGCGCGCTCATACGCAAGGTCTCAATCTGCTCGGGCGGCAAGCGCATCTTCGTGGCGATCAATTCGGCGTATTTGGACACGCGCTGTGAATGGTCGAATGTATAACGGTCTCGCTGGTCAATCACATCAGCCATCACCTGCACGGCCTCGATCGTCTGCACGCGCAGGTCGTAGCTCACGCGAAGCGAGTAATAGAAAAAGGCGGTCGGAATCACGACCAGAATGAGCCCGACGGGCCCGGCAAACTGCACGACCGCCGCCGTCAGCGTTCCGATCATCACATCGGCCGAGCCGGTATAGGCCGCGCCCAGCCGCACGATAGACCACCACGTTGACAGCCAGTTCTGGCGGCGGCGCAGGGCGTGCATTCCGCTGACCAAACCGGCGTTGCACAAAACATAAACCACGCCGGTGGCGATCAGAGACGGCAGCGTCATCTCCAAGGGGGTAATCGAGGCGGGCCCCCACAGGCGCCAGAAGGCGCATGCAACGTTAGCCGTCAGCGTCCAATTGGCCACGTTAAACGTCGTGTTGTACCACGGACGGCGGCCCAGCACATGATTGAGATAGAGATAAGCCGCGCCCATGCCCACAGCCGTCACCCAGGTGGTCACGCTAATAGGCAAGAGTAAGACGCCGGCAAAGACGACAGAGCCCGAGACGTGTACGACCGTGCTATAGCCGATCGGGATCGTGTGCGTGGTCCAGTAAAAGAGGCCGACAACGCCAATGGCACTCAGAAATATGTCGCGGGGCGAGTCGGCTAGAGCAGGCCACAACTGGGGAAACGTAGCAACCAGTACCCATGCAGTGATCAGCATCACCGCCCACAAGTAAATCTGGGCAGTGCGCGGGAGATTTCTCATAACGTCCAGTCGAGGAACAGATTGATCCGGTCAAGCGCCGCGCCGCGACGGCAACCGGCAGCGCAAGCAGAAATGAGCGGCGTCACTATATCACGCCGCTCCGAGGATGTCAACTGCCGCGACAAAAATGGGTATAACGCAGATTCGTAGGGGCGAAGCCACGGCCGCGCCTAGAGCGCCCGCTCTCCCCTCTCCCAAGTATGGGAGAGGGGTTGGGGGTCAGGTTGCGGGTTTAGCGCGCGGCAGAACGAGATAGGAGCAGGAGGCGCAGCCCCGACGAGCAGGCAATAAACCCGATGATCACCAGCAAGACGACGATCCAGGCGTATTGCTGGGCCGCGAGAGTCATCAGCAGTGCCAGAACGAGGAAGGCCAATTCCTCGCGCGCCGCCCGCCGGATAATCGCCAGCCAATGCTCGGCAAAATTCTGCCCGCGATGCAGGGCCACCAGGGTACAGACTAGCGTCGAGTTAATGGTAAAGAAGATCAGCCAGCTGATCGCAATCACGATCAGTGAGGTCGGCGAGAGCATCGGTGGCCCCGCCGGCGCCAGCGTGCGGTAGAACAATCCGGCCAGACCCAGCGATAACGCCCAATCGGCTGCATTAAAGAGGGCATTGTACCACTTGCGGCCCTGCCATAAATATCCGAGCGCCACGCCGAGCGCGGTGATCCACACAGCAGAGCCAGTGCCCAGAACCAGCATCGCGGCAAAGACAACCGGCTGCGCGAGAACCAAACTGGCCTTCGCCGACACGCTAACGGAGTAGCGAGTGGCCGCGCCGACGGCCAAGACGGTCAGGGCTGTCGAGAGCCAGCTCATAGCGCTGGCTGAGCTCAGGTGTGAAAGGGCTAGAGCCAAGCCGGCACTGGCTAGGATCAGGATCAGGATGATGAAAACTCGAGCGCGAAACGGGAGATTACCCATACGCTTTCTCCATGAACGCACTACGGTAATCGCCGGTCTTCTTGGAAGACGACCTCATCGGTTCGATCATCTCATTTTCCAGAAGAAAGGCGTGCATCAATGAATGAAGCGTCTAGCTACGGCTTGATATTAGCTTTGAGGGTGATCTTCTCGCCACATTCGCCTGTTTTGCTGTCGAGTATGCCGCCATTGGCATCCGTCAGCGATGCGGTGACTGTGCACTCGGCGCCATCAGCCTCAGCGGTAGTCAGTGTCGCGGTGATTTTAAGCTTGCCGTTGCCGATTTGCGTGGCTGACGTGACCCACGAGAACGCGGGCGTGTAGTCTGCCGCACAGCCGGTGCATTCGGCATGGCCGGCGGCATAAGCCACGACGTTGCCGCCGTAGAGGATGGGCGGATCGTCATCCCAACTGACTCCCGCAATGGCGAGACCCGCGCTCATCATAAACATCGCGGCTAGCGCCAGTACACCGATTAACCGGCGCGATAAAATGACCGACACCTGAACTGTCTTCATGTCTTCTTCCTCCTGGCGGGATATAGAGTATGGGCTACAAGATTGATGGATAGGCTGTGCTCGCGCGTCAACCCGCCCAATACACACATAGTAGCACAAGAGCGGCAAGGCCGGCAATAGTTCCTCTATACCATGAGCCCCTGCCCTCCGAACACAAAACCCGACACCAATACCGGCTGCCGGGCAGTAGATGATGATGAGGTGGCAGCCTGGCGATCTTTAGCCCAACCCCAAAGACCCATAGCTTTGCGCCCCCATCTTTCGATGGGTTTGCCTTTTCACTCAGTCGTCGAGTTGTTATTCGATTGGTAAATCCCGTGCAATTCGCTTACCATTATACACAGACGCGGCAAAAAGTCAACTATTTTTTGCAGGCCGAATGTTACACGCTAATCCCCAAGGCTGTCATCCCCGACACACTCTACGGCTGTTGCAAAGCCCGATGCGGGCAGGGCTTGCCCCTGCCCGCATCGGGCTTTGCAACAGCCGTGCGCACTCTACATTCCCATTGTGCAATTCAGGGCTGATTGCTTATAATGACGGGAGTAATACGATCAGCGAGGCCTGTGACTATGCCATCCATATTGGTCGTGCATCCGGAGGCGGCGGTGGTCGAGCGCATCTCTCTGGCTCTCAAAGGCGCGGGTCACCAGCCCAGCGTGTCCCAGAGTGCGCGCGAGGCCGCGCACCGGATGGCTCTCGCCCGTCCCGACCTGTTAATCTTGGCTCATGCGCTATCCGATACCAGCGCCGCGGATCTCATCCAGCGCCTGCGCGCCATCCCGCGCACCGCCACCATGAGCATAGTGGTCATGGCGCCGTCCGGCAACGCCGATGCCCGTATCAGCGCGCTGGAGGCCGGTGCTGACGCTATCCTCTTGGAGCCGTTTGACGAGCGCGAGCTTGTGGCCGTGGTTAATACCCTCCATCAGCGCGTCTCTCGCTTTCAGCAGGCCGCCCAGCGTGAGCCGGGCAAAGTCATCACTTTCTGCGCCGCGAAGGGCGGCGTCGGCACCACCAGCATCTGCGTCAACACGGCGGCCAGTCTGGCTAAGCAGAAGGCGCCAGCGCGCGTCGTCTGCGTTGATCTGGTGTTGCCCGTCGGCTCCATCAGCGACATGATGGGGCTTGAACCCGAAGCCTCTATCGCCATCTTATCCAACCTCGAACCGTCCTTGCTCGATCCCTTCATGGTCAATGGGTTCCTGCACACCCGCGAGGGGTTAGGCTTTGAGGCCCTCTTGGGCGCGCGCGACCCCGGCGAGTCTCAGCAGGTCAACCCCGCGGGCATTGAAGTCATCACCGAGCGCTTGAAAACGGTGGCTGATTATATCCTTGTGGATATCGGACGCTCCATTTCGCGAATCAGCCTGCCCATCCTGAAGATGTCGCACCGGGTGGTCATGGTGTTGTCGGCAGATCAGGCGTCCCTGCGCCTCAGTCAGGTCGCGCTCGACTATTTTCGCTCATTGGGCATCACCGAGAAGCGCATTGTGCTGGTGACGAATCGCGCGGTCGGCCGCGAAGGCGCAGGTCTGGAGGAAATACAGAATGTGTTGGACCATCCTATCCAAGCCTCAGTGCCATACGAAGGCGACCGCTTCACAGCCGCGCTTAACGCTGGCTTACCCCTGGTCCTCAAAGAGCCGGGTGCGATGACCGCCCCTATCCTGCGCGACCTTGCTCATCACCTGACCCTGGACTAATCCCTCCCGCCGGAGGTTTGACCTTGACGACACAAGTTCTAAAAGGCGAACTACTGCAAAAGGAAACGCGGGCGGCCGTCGCGGCCGGCAGCCCATCACGCGCCTATGCAGCCGCCTGCCGCCTGATCAAACTGGATGCGTCTAACGTGTCCGCCTGGCTGATCCGCGCCGCGACGACGGGCGACCCCGCCGAAAAAATCGAGTCGTTAGAGTGGGTGTTGATCATTGACCCGAGCCGTATGGATGTGCGCCGCCAGTTACTGCAGTTGACCGGTGTCAACCCGCTCACACAGATTGTGGGTGACGCGGTCGTGCAATCCCGACCTTCAGCCGCAGATACCAATCAGCCGCCAACTTTCACCCTCGAAGCGCTTGCCGAGCAGTTGGCCCACGCGCCGGCGCCCGGCTTGGAACTCGATAGCGACCCGGACCAAGTGATGCGGCCGCGCGCGGCCCGCAGTGAGGGCTTGACCGCAATCGCCGCCCATGAAGCCACAGGGCCGATGCCAGATGTTGCTGTTCTTCCACTACAGACAGAGGACGAACCCTCGCCTCCTGCACAAACGGCGCCTGCCGCGGCCACGAATCTGACCCCATCGGCAGTAGATACGCTGACGCCGGCCGAGCGGATGATGCAGTTATTGGGCACGCCGCTTCCGCCCACCGCGGACTCTCCGACAGGCGCCGCCCTGTCTAAGCCCGCTGCACAGCCGACCAGCCTGCCCGATGGCGCGGAGGAAGCCTTAGAAGCATCGCCCGAACAGCACAGCGCGCGCGAAGCAGCACAGGCGCTCGTGGACGAAGGCGCGGCGGCCCTAAGCAGCCGACACGTCGAGGACGCCTATATCCTGTTCAGGCAAGCGACCATGCTAGACCCGCACATGGAAATGGCGTGGTTGATGCGCTCACGCGTGGCTCGCGATCCCGCCGAGATACAGGACTGCTTGAATCGCGTCTTGGAACTGAACCCTGCCAACGTCGAGGCTCGCCGCGAACTGCGTCTGGTGCGCCTGCAATTGATGCGCGAAAACCCGCAAGGGGTAGCTCCGTCCTCCGTCACCGGTTCCGCTCGCTCTGGAGAAGACAAACCGGCCCCCGCGCCGTCGGAAACCGGCGCATCCCAGGGACGCGGCGGCGGGATATTCACCCGCTCCCTTCAGGGCTTGCGTCGCAAGAAAGATCAACAGCGCTAAAGGAAGTTCAGACGGTCAGCCGATCTCCCCTCTCCCATACCTGGGAGAGGGGCCGGGGGTGAGGCCCTACGAAGATTGCCGTTCGATCAGCGTCACGTTTAAGGTGAGCGTCTGCCCGCCCCGCCAAATGGTCAGCGGAACCGTCTCTCCCGGCTGGTGTTTGATCAACGCGGACACCAGCGGCGTATCGTCGTCCAACGTCTGATCTCCAATGGCTGTAAGCACGTCGCCCGCTTTGAGGCCGGCGCGCGCCGCCGGGCTGCCGGCGGTCACCTCCTGCACCCACGCCCCGGCTTTGACGGACAAATCGTTGGCCGCCGCCAGTTGTGGATTGAGCGGCACATAACTCACTCCGAGGAACGGGCGTGTAACCTTGCCGCGCGCAATCAGCTGGCCGCTGACCGTCTTGACCAGATTTACAGGGATAGCGAACCCAAGCCCTTCAGCCACATCGCCGCCGCCATCGTTGCGCACAACCAGTGTGTTGATGCCGACCACCTGCCCGGCCGCATTCAGAAGCGGCCCGCCCGAATTGCCGTGGTTGATCGCCGCATCAGTCTGGATCAGCCCCTCAATGGCCGATGCGTCATTCGCTCCAAGCCTGCGATTCAGGCCGCTCACCACCCCGACTGTCACCGTGTTCTTAAAATCCCCCAGCGCCGAGCCGATGGCAATGACCGGCTCCCCGACCTGCAAGACCGCAGAATCGCCGAGCGTGGCCACGGCGGGCATCGCCCTGCCGGTCACGCGCACCACCGCCAGATCGCTAAACGGGTCGGTGCCGATCAACTGCGCGTCGGCTTTACTGCCGTTTTCAAATAGCACCTCTAGCTGCTTCGCCCCTTCGACAACATGGTTGTTTGTAACGATGTAGCCCTTCGCGTCAACGATGACGCCGGTGCCTAGCGCCTGCGCTTGTCGGGCGCGCGAGCCCGTAGCCTGCATCGTGTTCACAACCGTGACGACCGCCGGTTTGACCTTCTTCACCGCATCCACAATCGCGCTATCCTGCTTCAGGGACATCACTTGCGTCTGTGCGGCAGTCTGTGGCGCCGGTTGGCTAGCCGCGGCCACCGCCACCGGCGCGCGCTGTGCCAGATAATAGGCCAGCCCGCCTCCGGCCGCTCCGCCGCCCAATGCGCCGACCAGCAGCGCAATCAGCGCGACGGCCAGCAAACTCCTGCGCCCCAGCCCTCTCGATTGAATTTCCATCACGAACCTCCCTTATCAATGCCTGCTGATCTGGACTCCGCGCAGTGATATCATTTATCGCCACCCGCGGCACTGCGACGGTTCAGGGACAATGACCCACTGCATGACTTCTTAAATTATTAAAGCAGGTCAGGATTAGGATTAGATGAGAAGAATCAAAGGAGGAGATAAGAACAGAGAAGAAGCGGACAATAAGGCGGGCTCCGCTTCCCCCGACTGGATCGGGGGAAGCGGAGCCCTAACCTTCAGCGGTGGTGTGGTGCCCCTACTTCACAAACCAACTCTTCGCCGTTTGGTCGCCCTTGAAGAATTTCAACAACTGACCGGCAATCTTCTGCACGCCGCTGGTGGATGATGGGTGCGTGCCATCGGACTTCACATCCTGGCACTCCCAGATGAACCCGTCACTGCGTCCCTTTGTGCCGTTTGTCCAGAGGTAAGGCCCCCAAGCCAGCCAGGCGCCCTGCTCATTGTTATTGATGTGGTCTTCAATCAGCCACTTGACGGCAAAGCCGCCATCGTAAGAGTATGGCTCTGGCAACAGCTGGTTGGTGGCGTAGCCTGTGTAGGTGACGCTTGACAGGTAGATGATCTGCAAATTCGGGAACGTGTCGTCCAGGTTCTGCACAATCTCGGCCAGGTCGTCCTGTAGTTGACGTGCATCGGCGGGGAAGGCGCTCGTCTCGGAAGCAATACCTTCCTGCAGCCACACCGCCTGTATCTGATTGTTGCTGAGACCCGCCGCACTGATGCGCTGTCCCAGCACCGTCCAGTAATTATCGTGGATGTCCTTCACGCGCTCCGCGTCATGCGCTCCCTGCGCGCCGTCCACCGCGACCAGCAGAGGATTCTTCTGCGGGTCTCTATTGGCCTCCGCCTGGAACTCAGTAAATGACATCGTCGCGTTAGACATGCCGATGGACAACAAGCCGATCTTGCCATTCGGGTCCGAATTGCCTGCCTGATTCAGCAGTTTGATGGCCTGCGCGTGATCCAGCCCGCTTTGCAGGTAGGCCGCGGGCGGCTGGTTCGCCCCGCCGGGATACAGGCCGCCTTGCGAGCCCTTGTACGTGCCGGTGCCAAGATCAGTCAGCGCAGTCAAGGGCAGCGATGTCACCTTGCAATTGGCCGGGCCTTCTGCGCCGGGTGTGAAAATGCCGGCTGGCGGCGTTGGCCGTCGGCCTGGAACGCCGGGTCGAGGCGTCCGGGTAGGCACCGGCCGCCTGACCGCCACCGGCGGCGCGGGCTGCAGAGGCGTCGCGCTCGGCACAGCCGTCGCGGTTTTGACAGCGGTTGGCGTGGCCGGAATCGGTGTGGGCGATGGACCTGCTCCGGCGCACGCGGATACGATCATCATCAACATCAGTCCTGCTATCAGATTCTTGTTCATTGAGTGTCCCTCATCAAGTGATGGTTTACACCCAATACACGCTCACCGTGCTGGAACAGGTTCAATGATTAAAATCCTCTAATCTACCGCCTCTCACGGCAGTTTCTTCGCAAAATCCGCCAATGTCGCTTGATAAGACACGCGCAAACGGGGTAGTAAATAGGGCGAAACAGGGTTCTTCACCGACAGGGGATTAATGGTTGTCGCCGAACGGTAGCCGGCGTGCTTCACCGCCTCTACGACGGCATCGTTATAGGCGCCATTGGGGTACGCGAAATGCGCCACCGTGAGGCCGAGTTTTTGCTCCAACGCCGTTTTGGAGTCGCGCAACTCACGCTCCACTTGAGCCAGCGACAATCCCGTCAGGCTAGCATGGTCAACGGTGTGCCCGGCAATGGTCATGCCGCTCTCTTGGATCTCCTGCACCATTGCCCAGCTGAAGTACGCGCTGTAGCCTATATACGATGAGACGACGTAAAACGTCGCCGTCTGTTTGCGCTGTTTCAAGAGCGGCAGGGCGTTAATGTACTGCGTCTTCCAGCCATCGTCAAAGGTCAGCACAACGGCTTTGGGCGGCAGCGTGGCCCGGCCGGCCAGCCCGTCCAGTAGTTGGTCAAGGCTGATCGTCGCATAGCCGTTCTCGGCCAAGAAGCCGAGCTGCGCATCGAGCGACTTGGGCGATACGGTCCACGTCAGATCGTCTGCGCTCGCGTTGGCCGGCAGGTCCTTGATCTGGTGATACATGAGGATGGGCACCGCGCTGGTCACGGTCACGCCCGGCGCCACGGCCAGCGCCGAAGGCGTGGCCGAGGAGGCCGCGCGCCCCGGCCCGCCGGCCGGATTGGCGAGCGGGGCTGGCAGCAAGAACACCGGCGTAATCGTCGGTGTCAACAGCGATGCGCCGGGTGATTGCTGTGCCTGACTGCCACAGCCTGCCACGCCAAGCAGCACAATGAGCGGGAGCCAACGCGAGACACCGTGTTTCAACTCTTCGTTTCCGCCGGCCCCGATGCCCCACTGCTTTGCGCAGTCTCTACGCTCCCGGCCGCCGCGCTTTCCTTCGCGCTCGGTTCGCTGATCAACCGCGTCCGCATCTCGTCCTCGGCTTCCAGATTCGTTACCGCGTGAATCTCGTCTGTGATACCCTGCGTCATCCGCCGGAAGTCGCGGACTGCCTTGCCAAGGCCAGAGCCAATCTCCGGCAACTTGCCCGGGCCAAAGACCACCAGCGCTACCACCAAAACCAGGATCAATTCCGGTATCCCAACATCAAACATCGCATACCTCCCTTCGGGTTCAAGACCCAATTGTAAACGAAGCCGGCTTACGAATCTTGCGCCCTGCGCAGCAGGACGCTGATGGTCCCGTCAATCTCCAATAACGCCTGCTTGACCTCCGCTACGTCGTCAACCCCGTGCTTACGCAGAGCGGCATAGATTTCGCTGAACGTCACCAGCTCTTTCCGCAGTGCATCGGCACGAATCTGGCCGTTCTCGATCAGAACCGTCGGCGCGTCCTCCAGAAATCCGAAGCGCCGCGGCGAGACCACCAAAAGCCAGTTCAACAGCCGGTTCAGCGCCAGAATCGTAACCGCGCCGGTAATCCCGCCCAACAGCGAGGTGTCATTGCCAATCATCGCGTTTTGCAGGATATTGCTGATGGTCAACAGCACAATCAGGTCAAACGGCGTGAACTGGCCGACCTCGCGCTTGCCCATCAAGCGAAAGGCGACGACGAGAAACAAATAGATAATCGCCGGCCGCAGTGCCTTCTCTGCAAAAGACACGGACGGCCAAAAGATGTCATCCATAGGCGTGCCGGCGGCGCGCTCCCGCCCTTGCTTCCTTACGGCCCGATGCTCACCCGCACCTGACAGGGCGCAAAGGGAAAGTTGCCTGTGCGGTCCACGACCGTCAGTTGCAGGAAATAGACCCCCGGCGGCAGGCCGGCGGTGTCAAACGTCTCCAGCAGCCCATCGGTCACCGGCTGCTTGTGCACATCGCCGATGACACGCCACGGCCCGCTCCGCGCGTTTGCGCCAAACTCCACTTTGTAAAACTGAAAATTGGGGATTGCGGCTGTCCCGATAATCGGCGCCAAGCCGGACAGCTGAGCGTCCACACCGGGAGAGGTCAGGCGGGCGCTGGGTTCCGGGCAAGTCGGTGGCGGCGGAAGCGGCGTAGGCGACGGCTGAAGCAGCGGCAGGGGCGTGTTGGTGGCGGCTGGCCGCGTTCCTGAAGGTGACGGTAAGCCGCGTAAGGGCGTCGGTGATGGCGGCGCAGGGGTCGCCGGTGGGGGCAGGCCGGTGGGCGTGGCGGTGTTAAAGAGCAGGGCGATATTGGGCGTTGGCGAGCGCTCCGGCGCAACCGGGACGGCTACACTTGCGTTGGCATCGGCGTAATAGATCAGCACCGCCAGCGCCACCACCCCCAGCGCGATGGTCAGAGCGCGGAGAGCGCGCTCGCCGGCGGCTTCCTTCTCCATTTGAAAAATGGAACGCCGCTGCTCGCGCAAGGCGGTCCACCAGGCGCGGACAGCAAACACAAACGTCAGCAGGCACGCTCCATATAACAAAAGGGCAATGCCGCTTACAAACTTGAGGAACGGGATCACTGAACGTACTCACCTAAGATGGCACAGCGCGAGGCTGCGCGTATTCTACATCCAAACAGAGAGGAAGCAAAGTCGAGGAACTACAAAGCCTTGCGGTAGATGAGCATATCGTCGCCGTCGTCATAATAATCCGCGATGCGTGCGACCACCAGATAGCCGTGCCGGTCGTAGAAGGCGCGCGCGGCGGCATACGGCTCCAGCGAGGAGGTTTCTAGGTTCAAATAGCGCGCGCCGCGCTGGCGCGAGAGCGCCTCAACCGTCTGCAGGAGCGCACTGCCAATCCCTCCGCGTCGCGCATATGGGTCAGTCGCGATCCAATTCAATTCGTAATTCCTGCGCGTCAGCGCAATCCGTCCATAACAAGCAAAGCCTAGCACACGCCCGTCTCGTTGAACACCCCGCCCTGCTCGACTATCGCCAGAATTGAATCGGCATCACTGGCAACCGTAGGCCGCACGATCAAAATCGTCCTCCACTGCGCGCACTGGCAAACCGCACGATGCGCTCGACCGTCTCCGGATAGGTGCAACCCGCCACCCGCGCCTGCCGCGCAAAGCCCATTCCTTCCGAAAGGTCACACGCAGGATTGACTTCCAGCAAATACGGCTGGCTGTCGCGCACCCGAATATCTACGTGCCCGTAGTCGCGGCATCCCAGCGCTTGAAAGGCTTGCCGCGTGATCGTGCGGATGCGCTCGGCCAGCGCGTCGTCCACCACCGCCGGGCAGATGGCCGGGGTGGCGTCGAAGAGCTCCGTGCCCTCCTCCCACTTCACCTCATAGGACGTAATGCGCTGCATCGGGTCGGCAATGCGGCTGAAATCCATCTCGGACAACGGCAGAACCTCAACCGGGTCGTTGCCCCACACGCCGACGTAAAACTCCCGCCCCTCGATGTACTCCTCCACCAGCGCGGGCTGCAAGTGTTTGCTTAAGACAAGCTCCACTCGCTCGCGCACCTCCGCCGGAGTTGTCCCCACGGCGTTCAGGCGGATGCCAATACTGCCGTCCTCGGCCACCGGCTTGACGATGGCCGGCAACGGCACGTCAATCGGCTCATCCGGCGACCTCATCACCTGATACCTCGGCGTGGGGATACCGTGCGCGGTCATAATGCCTTTGGCGCGGTCTTTGTGCAGGCAGTTGTAGTTCGTGCGCGCGTCGCACGCGGTGTAGGTAAAGCCTAGATAGTCGTACATCGCCGGCACATACGGCTCCAGATCGGCCATGCCTTCCAGCGTCTCGACCAGATTGAAGATCAGCCACTCGTTGGGGTCATACCTCAGCAATACGTCCATCACGTTGCGCCGCACGGCTTCGAGGCGCGTCTCAAAGCCACGCGAGTCCAGCGCCCGTTGAATGCCTTCCGCGGCGCGGATCACGTCGAGGTCGGCGAGCAGGTCATTTTCATCTTGATCCGGTCGCCGGGGGATGTCGTGTCGCAAGATCAGAATCTTCATGGGTGTCTCTCATGGGCAAAGGCCGCGATTTGCTCAACCATCGCCGCGTAATCGTACCCGCCCACTCGCGCCTGTCGCACAAAGCCCGCGTCGGGCGCGATGCCGCAGTTAGGGTTCACCTCCAGAATATACGGCTGCTGGCCGCGCACGCGCAAGTCCACCCGCGCGTAGTCGCGACAGCCCATCAGCCGGTAGGCGTCGGCGGCCACGCGCCGGATGTTCTGCGCCAGCGCGTCCTCCACCACCGCCGGGCAGATCGCGTCGGTGTGATGGTACTCAAACGCGTCGTGATCCCACTTCGCGGCAAACGAGATAATCTGCTTGAACGGGTCGCCGATATGCCGGAAATCTATCTCGGCCAGCGGTAACACCTCCGGCGGCTGGTTGCCCCAGATGGCGACGTTGAACTCGCGCCCCTCGATGAACTCCTCGACGAGCGCAGGCTCGCCCATCTCCCGCAGGATATAGCGCACCTGCTCGCGCAGTTCGTCGGTTGTGCGCGCGACCGCCCGCTCGTTCACGCCGATACTGCCATCTTCAGCCACCGGCTTGACAAACGCCGGGAACGGTACCTCAATCGGCTGGTCGGGCGACTCGAACACCTGATACGCGGCCGTCGGCAGGCCGTGACCAGCGAGATAGCGCTTTGTGCGGGCTTTGTTGAGCGCGCGATGGAGCGTGGCTGTGGTGGAGCCGGTATAAGTGTACCCCATCACGTCCAGCACCGCCGGCACATACGGCTCGCGGTACGATTCGCCTTCGAGCGTCTCACACAGGTTAAAGACCAGCCACTCGCGCGGGTCATACCGCTCCAGCGCGTCCAGCAGGCTCTTGCGGATGACGGCGCGCGCCACCGTGTGACCGCGCGCCGTTAAACCGGCCTCCACGGCAGCGGCGGTGATGAAAGCATCCTTTCCCGACTCCGCCTCGACGCTCGTGTCCTCCTGCAGGCCGGGCACATCGCTCATCAGCACCACAATTCTCATAGGCTCACAAAACGCAAAGGACGAAGGACGGATGATGACACAAGCTCAACCGTCTTTCGTCCTTCGTCGGTCGGATTAGAAATGGGCCGCCTAGGCCGGCTGCAAGACGGGCTCCGGCAACACCTGCGGAACGCGGCGCGGCGCGCGCTCCTTAACCGGCGCGGGCACGGGTACGCCCTGCCGCCGCATAGCCAGTTCCAGAATACCCTTGATCAACTGCGCGTGTTCAATCCCTTCCGCTTCAGACGCGATACACAGATCACTGAAATGCGGGCTAAGCCCCGGCAGTGGGTTGATTTCCAGAATGTACGGCTTGTCGTGGTCGTGCTGATCCAGCCGGAAGTCCACACGCGCCACATCCACACTGCCGGTGACCTGAAACGTCGCGGCGGTCAAGCGCTGTAGCTCCCGCAACGGCTTCGGCTCCAGCGGCGCCGGGCAGATCACGTGGAAATCGTCGGCCAGCGCGACCTTGAGCAGATTGGAATAGATGCCCGGTGTGTCCTCCGGCCGGTACTTGGCGAAGTCCACTTCCAGCGGTGGAAAGAAATGGAACGGTCCGCCGCGCACGGCTTCCTCAAAGGTGCCGCCGTAGGCTCTGCCGTCGGTCATCGTCCGCCACGAATGCTCCACTCCCGGGTTTCCGGCAATGCCGATGGTGATCTCGCGGCCTTCAATGTATCGCTCGACCAGCGCCGGCTCGCGGTACGCCGCGATGACCCACGCCACGCGCTCGCGCAGTTCCGCTTCGCTGTGAACGATAGATTTGCCATCTACACCCATGCCGGTGCCCTCGCGCGCCGGTTTGACAAACAGCGGAAATTTTAACTTGGGATCAAGCGGCTCGTCTGCGCGCGCGAACTCCTGAAACTCCGGCGTGGGCAGGCCGTGGAACGCCAGCACCCGCTTGGTCATCGGCTTGTCCTGCGCCAGCGCCAAAGCCAACGGCTTCGAGAAGGTATAAGGAATCCGCAACATCTCCAAAATCGCCGGCACGTGCGCTTCGCGGCTGTCGCCCCAGTGCATCTCGCAGATGTTGAACGCCAGATCGGGTTTCAGCCGTCGCAGTTGCGGCACAATGTCCACGCCGCCCTCCATGATGACGACCCGATAGCCCGCCGCCTCGATCGAGACTCTCAACGCCTCAAGCGTCTTGTCGGAGTCGAGGTCGTCGTGGGCATCCAGCGGCTCGCCAGGCAGGTGCGGTGCGTTCTTTTTCAGATTCGCCAGTAGTACAACCGTCAACTTACGCGCTGCCATATCGGCTCCTTCTCAACCGGCTGTCCGTTGCCGTTCCCGTTCGCCCGCTTCGCGGCAATCTCCAGCAACTCCTCGACCGTGTTCGGCTCGGTGCGCCCGCGCCGGTGCAGGTCTTGGTATCCCTCCGGTACGATGGTCAGCCGGTCGCCTGCCAGCAAACCGGAGACGCCGTCTTGCAGGCTCTTCTGCTCCTGCGCCGCGCGGCAGTCGGCGCATGTGCGCGCGTCGTGATTCTTGTAGTCCGTCGGCTGGTCATAGGCGGCCAGCACACCCTCAAAGTTGCGCACGACCACGCGCTCCGGCGATTGGCTGACAAGATAGTTGGGCATGACGGGCACCTTGCCGCCGCCGCCCGGCGCGTCAATCACGTAAGTTGGGATCGCGAAGCCGGTCGTGTGGCCGCGTAGCGCCTCCATGATCTCGATGCCCTTCGAGACCGATGTCCGGAAGTGCCCCGCCCCTTCCACCAGATCGCACTGGTAGAGGTAGTACGGGCGCACACGATTCTTCAGCAGGTCGTGGCTAAGTCGCTTGATGATGTTCGGGCAGTCGTTGACGCCCGCCAACAGCACCGACTGATTGCCGAGTGGGATGCCGGCGTCGGCCAGCTGCCCCAGTGCCCGGCCCAGTTCAGGCGTAATCTCCTTGTAATGGTTGATGTGAACGTTCATCCACAGCGGGTGATACTTCCGCAGTGTGTTGATCAACTCATCGTCAATCCGCATCGGCATAAACACCGGCACCCGACTGCCGATGCGGATGATCTCCACGTGCGGGATAGCGCGCAACTCGCCCAGCACCCAATCCAGCGTCTTCGGCGCCAGCGTCAACGGGTCGCCGCCGGAAATCAACACATCGCGGACGCTCGTCGTGCGCGCGATGTAGGCCACCATGTTTTCAAGCTGTTTGCGGTTGAAGTTCTCGTGGGGGTCGCCCACGATGCGACTGCGCGTGCAATAGCGACAGTAGGTGGCGCACTGCGTGGTGACCAGCATCAACACGCGGTCAGGATAGCGATGCACCAGACCCGGCACCGGCGAGTGGCGATCCTCGCCGAGCGAGTCTTCCATCATGTAATCCGCTTGTTGCAGTTCCGCCGCAGTGGGAACAATCTGTCGCCGTATTGGACAGTTGGGATCATCGCGATCCATCAACGCCGCAAAGTACGGGGTGATATCGAGGCGAAAGCGGTCTTTGGCCGTCACACCGGCGATCTCATCAGGGGTCAGGTTGATCACTTGCCGGAGTTCCTCCAGCGTGTTGAGGCGATGTCTCATCTGCCAGCGCCAGTCATTCCATCGCTCGTCAGGCACATCCCGCCACGGTGAATGCCGCTTTGTAGCGCCTTCAGCCGGCTCAGGATCAACCTTCATTCGCGCTCCTTGTCCAAAGATAAATACCGTCCAGTCCATCACCTTCGCCCTAATTTCAAGGCTCGTCGCTTTGGCAAAGGCACCGGTCAGAACCCTAATAAAAGAGGGAACCTGAGCCATTTGCGCCGCCGCCGGTTCCCTACGCTTCCTGCTCATCGTGGCAGGTAATAAGCACTTGTCACACTATCCGGTGAAAGTATAGCGCATAATCCGTCCATGTCAATACATTAGTACGCATGATTCGCATTTTTAAGAAATGGAAAAGGGCGCGCTGCTCATCCACAGCGCGCCCCTTACCTTCGCACAATGCTAGTCCGCCGCCTAACCGTCCGGCGGGTCACCGGTTTGCTCGTTATCCGCTTCCTCCAAACTCAAGAGCAGATCGTACACCTCGTCATCCCATTCATCCGGTGCCTGGTCATCCAACGGATAAAACGCGAATCGCTCCTTAGGCGCGCCGCAATCCGGGCAGACGCGTGGCGCTTCCTGACCATCGTGAATGTGTCCACAGTTGGCGCACTCCCACTCTCCCATCGTGCCCCCTCACCTCAATAGAGTCGCTTCGAGCGGTCTATGCGCCGCGCCCACGCATCAATGCCGCCCGTCAGATTCCAGACGCGGGCGAATCCGTTCTGCATGAGGAACGCCGCCACGTCATACGAGCGCGCGCCGTGATGACAATGCACGACGATCTCCGCTTGCTTATCGAATTCGCTCATCCGCTTGGGTATCTCGCGCATGGGTATATGGACGGCTTCATCCAGACGAACCAGTTGATACTCCCAGCCCTCGCGCACATCCACGATCAGCGGTTTTTCGCCGCGCTCCAGCCGCGCCTTGAGCGTCTCCACCGGCATCTCCTGCACCGGCGGCATCTCCATCTCCATCGGCTCCGGCTCCTCCGGCGGCGGCGTATAGGCTCTGGGCGGTTCCGCTTTCTTGTCGCCCTGTTTTTTGAAACGATCGAACAGTCCCATCAACCCTCCCCCAATAGTGCTTAGCCCCTCTTCGCCGTCATGATCTTCTCGATAATCCGCTTGTTCGCCGCGGGCCACGCGAACTTCCCCAACTCGCTCGGCCAGACCCAGCGCGCGCGCGCCGCTTCCAACGGCTTCGGCGTGCCGCGCACGTAGTCGCAGTTGAAGGCGTGGATGGTCACGCGAAAATGGGTGTAAGCATGTTCGACGGTGGCGATCCGCTCGCGCACCCGCACCGTGACGCCGAGCTCCTCTCGGATTTCCCGCCTGCAGCACGCCTCCAACGTCTCGCCGCGCTCCTGCTTGCCGCCCGCAAACTCCCACAGCCCGCCCAGCAGGTCGTCGGCTTTGCGCTGGGCAATCAGAATACGCCCGCGCTTCCAGATCACGCCCACCGCAATCGTGTGGTGCGGCACGACCTTCCTCGCCGCCTTCAACGGTAATCGCTCCTGTAAGCCCCGCTGGAAAGCCTGACAGTCGTCCTGCAAGGGGCAGAGCAAACAGCGCGGCTTGCGCGCCACACAGATGCCCGGGCCAAGGTCCATCAGCGCCTGATTGAAGTCTCCGGCTCGCCCCGCCGGCAGAACCGCCGCCGCGAGCCGCCAGAGCCGTTCCTGCGCGGCGGGCGTGCGCGGGTCCTCCTCCACCGCAAAGAGGCGGCACAACACGCGTCGTATGTTGCCGTCAACCGCCGGCTCGTCCCGCCCAAAGGCGATGCTCGCCACCGCCCCGGCTGTGTAGCGGCCAATGCCGGAAATCTGCAACAACGCTGTCGCCTCATTCGGCAGCTGTCCGCCGAACTCCTCCACTACCCCCCGCGCCCCGCGGTGCAGGTTGCGCGCGCGCGCGTAATAGCCCAAACCCTCCCACATCTTCAGCACGTCGTCCAGTTTGGCCCCGGCCAGCGCCTCCACCGTCGGCCAGCGCGCAAGAAACCGCTCGTAATACGGGATGACTGTCTCGACCTGCGTCTGTTGGAGCATCGTCTCCGCCACCCAGATATGATACGGGTCGCTTGTGCGCCGCCACGGCAGGTCGCGCCGATGTTGCTTATACCAGCGCAGGAGGTTGTCGGCGATGGGGCTTATGGGCATTAGCATGGTTCCGTCGCCGACGTCATTTCAGATTTGAGATTTTAGATTGACAATCAAGAATCTAAAATCTGAAATCTAAAATTAGCTCAGCCGCCCGAGACCGGCAGGAAGACGAAGATTTGGTCGCCATCGGCCAGCGGCGTCTGCCCGATCTGCGCCCAGTCAACCAGCGACTCGTTGCGAAACAGCGTATAGGGCAGATCATATTCGGCGCGCTGGACGGCCTCGCCGAAAGCGGGATAGCGGCGGCCCATCTCTGCGAAAAGGTCGGACACCGTGCGCGCGCTGTCCAGGCTCACCCGCACCACCTTTTGTCCGGTGGCCTTCCACAGCGGGTCGCCGAGTTTGACGGTGACCACCATGCTAACTCGGTTTTTTCAGCCACTGACAGTTGCCGTAGTCGCCCCGCTTCACATAGGTGATGCCGCCTTCGTACACCTGCGCCACATACGTGCCATCGTCGAGCGTGAACTCGAATTCGTCAGTCTGCGGATAGCCAAGCTTCTCATTCTGCGCGAAGTTATAGAGCGCGCTTCCGACGTTGATGGGCATCCAGGCATGTTGGCGCGCCGCAATCTGCGCTGCCGCCGCAACCGGATCGGCCGGCGCGGGGCCGCCATCCGGCTTCGGCGTGGTCTTGACGTTGGCCCAATCGCCTATCTTCACATAGATCACCGCCTTCTGATACACCTGCGCGACGCACGGCTGGTTATTCACGGTAAAATCAAACTCATCGGTCTGCGGATAGCCGAGTTGATTGTGCAGCGCGAACTGGTAGAGCGCGCCGCCGGTGTAAATCGGCATCCACGTGCGCGCCTTGGCCTCGGCCAGCGCGGCCGTTTCGGCCTTGCGCGCGACGCTGACATGGCTGTCGTCGCCGCGCTTGGCGTACACGATGGTGGGCTTATAGACCTGACCCACGTATTTCTCGCCGCCAAAGATAAACTCAAATTCGTCGGTCTGCTGACAGCCGTAGCCTGCCGCCTGCGCGTATTGATAGAGCGCACTGCCGGTGGCAACCGTCATCCAGGTCATTTGTTTCGCCTGCGCATAGACCGCCGCGGCCACCGGCTCCACCGGCAGCGGACCCGATGGCGACGCCGGCAAAAACAGCACCGGCGCCGCGCCGTCAGCCTTCATATACGCGATGCCCTGTTCAAAGACCTGCGCCCGATACTTGACGCCGCCAGCCATCACGTCAAATTGGGCGGTGAGCGCGCAACCCGCGTTCTGCTGTTGCGCGGCGGCATAGAGCGGAGCTGCAGCATCCTGCGGTATCCATGTCAGCGCCTTCGCGGCGCTGTATGCGGCGATGCCGGCCGCATCTACCACACGATTAGCGTCGGCGGCAATGCGCTCGTACTCCACGTGCGGGCCGGGGCAGTTGGGGCGATCCAGCGGGTCAATTTCGTAATGCCCGATCAGCGTCCGATGCGGCACGTAGGTCACGTTGCACCGCGCGGCGATCCATTGCAAGAGCCGGTCGTTAGCCTCGTACATCGCCGGCGTCCAGTCGTCCTGCGGGAACCCCTCGTGCTCAATGCTCACCGTGTAATAATTCGGGTTGATGGGCGGCGTCAGGCCCACCCACGATGGGCTGACCGGTTTGTTGAACGGCGTCAGCCACTGGCCGTTCAGCCAGCGCAAGCCATTGGCAAAGGCCGTGTCGTTGATGGACACGTACTGCTCGATGGCGCCGTTCTTGCCGATGCAGAAATGCGCCGACGAAGCGCCCGACGGGTTGTTGAACGTCGGAAAGACCGCCGTTAGCGGCCCGGCGGCAATGTGCAATACCACAGCCTTCACCATCTGCCCGTTGCGGCCCTGCGCGTAGTTCTCCGGCGTGATCGGCCGCTTGACGGCAAACGGGCACCACCCTTCTAGCGCGACCGGTGGTGGCGGTGGCTTCGGCCAGCGCACGCGATAATCTTTTGTCAGCGCGGCCTTCAGGTCATCTAACAACGCAGGCCGGGTGGACAGGACCCAGCCGGGACTGCCTGCGTTTGCCCAGCGAAACAGGCATACCGCCTGTATCGGCTGGTTGCCGGCTACTGCGTTCCACGCATTGATCTCGGCATACGCGGCCTGTATCCAGCCGATGTTGCTGTCCTGCCAGTAATCCGGACCGGTAGGTTGTGTTTCGGTAATGAAGACCGGCAGCAAGCGCAGCGATGGCGGCACCACACCCAGAAAGTCGCGATAGGCGCGAAAATTGAAATTGCGGTTGTTGAAGGGCGCGGCCATCTTGATGTCAGCCGCGATCAACTCGGCTTGAAAGCCGTGCGTGTACGTGTGCAGGGCCAGCGCATCGGGCGGCGCGCCGCGCTGGACGCACAAATTGAGCGTGTCCTGAAAATACCGCACCCAATCGCCGCTGGGATTGCTCGGATACTGCGTGTCGGTGTTCCACGGCGACGGTGGCGAAGGAATCAGCCAATCGTCCGCGTGGCCCGGCTGGCCCTTGATGGCGGCGCGGCACTTGGCGAAGCACTCGGCGTACAGGTCCGGCGTGATGACTTCGCCGCCAACGCCGCCGACGTTGCCGGGGCGCTCGTCGCGGCTGTTCGTCTCGTTGCCGATGATCCAGATGCGCGCGCCATGTGACTGCGCCACAAAAGCCGCGCACTGTTGCGCGAATGCGTCATACTGCGCGCGCGGCGGGATGGTGCCTGCCGATTCATAGCCGTTGTTAAGCCGGACGATCACGCCGTAGCCGGAGTTGGCGAGCGCGGAAAAATCCCCTTGCGAATCTCCCGCCGAAAGCCCGACCGTGACGACAATCCAGCCCACCCTGCCGGCATCGTGAATGAGGGACTCGCCGCCCGTGTCGTGTAAGCCAAAAATGTTTGCGGGGTACTTCGTGGGGTCAACCGGTGTGAAAGCCATGGCCGTCTCTCCTTGGGTCTCGCATGAGGATTGCGTTGTGAGGATTGTACCACACTTCAGAGAGAATAAAAGGGGGACAGCAGCGCCGCCCCCTTCTGTCGCACTGCCTATCTCGTTTGTGGTGTACGCCGCCGACCCCTCGCCCCCGATCCAGTCGGGGGAGAGGGGCAGGGGTGAGGGATGACAAACCCTGCGCTACACCGTCTCCATATACTCCGCCAACTCCCACGGCGTCACTTGCAGGCGGTACGCCGCGCATTCGGCGCGCTTGGCGCGCACGAACGACGCATAGACCGTCTCCCCCAGCGCGCCGCGAACGACCTCATCCCGCTCCAACTCGCTCAGCGCCTCTTCCAGCGAAGTCGGCAGCACGCCGATGCCCCGCTCGCGCAGTTGCTCGTCGGTGAACTCGTAGGCGCTCTCCTCGATCGGATCGGGCGGCTTCAGCCCGCGCCGCACGCCATCCAGCCCCGCCGCCAGCATCACGGCAAACGCCAGATAAGGGTTACTGCTCGAATCGGGACAGCGCAGTTCCAGCCGCGTGGACTTCTCGCGCCCCGGCGAGTAGCGCGGGATGCGAATCAGCGCCGAGCGGTTGATCTGACCCCAGCACAGATAGACCGGCGCTTCGTAGCCCGGCACCAGCCGCTTGTAGCTATTGATCGTCGGGTTGATGACCGCCGCCAGCGCGCGCGCGTGCGCGATCTGGCCGGCGATGAAGCTGTACGCCATCGGCGATAGGTGATACGGGTCATTGGCGTCGTAGAAGACGTTGTTGCCCTGAGCGTCAAACAGGCTCTGATGCGTGTGCATGCCACTGCCGTTAATGCCCGCAATCGGTTTGGGCATGAACGTCGCGCTCAATCCCCGCAGAGCCGCGATAGCCTTGACGGTATACTTGAGCGTCACGATATTATCAGCGCTCGACAGCACGTCGGCGTAGCGGATGTTGATCTCGTGCTGGCCGACGGCCACCTCGTGATGCGCGCGCTCCACCTCCATGCCCAGCAGGGCCAGCGCTTCCATGATCTCCTGCCGCACCTCGTTGGCGAGGTCGCGCGGCGAGAAATCCCAATAGCCGACCACGTCGTGCGGCACGGGTTTGGTCTTGGCATCGCCGTTGCCCGCAAACAGGAAGAACTCGCATTCCGCGCTGACGTTATAGGTCAGCCCCATCGGCGCCAGCTGATCGGTGACGCTCTTCAGCACGCGGCGCGGGTCGCCGTCGAAGACCTCGCCGCTGGGCCGGTACACGTCGCAAATCAGGCGCGCCACCCGCCGCCCTTCGCGCGTCCACGGCAACAGTCGGTAGCTCGCCGGGTCCACCGTCAAGAACATGTCGCTTTCGTGTATCCGCGAGAACCCCTCAATCGAGGAGCCGTCGAACCAGATGCCCTTCTCCAGCACTTCGGGCAGTCCGCGGGCCGGGATCGTGACGTTCTTGATCGCGCCGACCACGTCGGTAAACTGCAGGCTGATGAACGACGCCTCGTCCTCAATCGCTTTATCCAGCACATCTTGTTGGGCTTGTGTCAACTTCATGCACCTCTCCTTAAAAAAGTTTATGAATGGATTGGCCTGCCCCCGATCCAGTCGGGGGCCTGCCGCGGTCATACTCTGTCGTCGTGGACACAAGTACAACACATCATCGTCAACTATTCAATTCGACCGTCGCCGGTGGCGTCCTCCTTTCTTCCAATCTCTTGCGCGTCACGGCGCTTATTCAACGGTTACGCTCTTCGCCAGATTGCGCGGCTGGTCCACGTCGCGCCCCAGCCGCGCGGCGATGTGGTAGGCAAAGAATTGCAACGGCACCACCGCCAGCAACGGCGTCAGCGAATGGTGCGTCGCCGGGACGTACAGCGCGTCGTCGCAGTGCGCTCGGATAGCGTCGTCGCCTTCCGTGGCGACCGCCAGCACCTTCGCCCCCCGCGCGCGCACCTCCTGCATGTTGCTGACCACCTTCTCATAGGTGCTGCCCTGCGTCGCAACCGCAACAACCGGTACGGCCGGCTCCAGCATAGCAATCGGGCCGTGCTTCAACTCACCCGCCGGATAGCCCTCGGCGTGGATATAGGAAATCTCTTTGACCTTCAGCGCGCCTTCCAGCGCCACCGGGTAGCCCAGATGCCGCCCGATAAAAAACATCGAGCGGTGTTCCGCGTAGCGCTCGGCAATCGCCCGATACTCCGCCTCGCGACGGATGAGGCTCTCCATCTGCTGTGGGATTCGCAGCAGCGCCTCGCAGACCTGCCGCGCCGCGCCGGCCTCCATCGTGCCGCGCCGCATCGCTAGGTACAGCGCCATTAGCGTGAGCAGTGCGGTTTGCGCGGTGAACGTCTTGGTTGCCACCACGCCGATTTCCGGCCCGACCTGCAAGAAAATCACGGCGCCCGCCCCGCGCGCCAGCGAACTGCCCTGCGTGTTCGTCAGCGCGACGGTCATCGCGCCAGCGTCCTGAGCCAGCCGGAATGAAGCCAGCGTGTCGGCGGTCTCGCCGGACTGAGAAACGAAAACGCACAGCGTGCGCTCGTCAATCACCGGCTGCGCGTAGCGGAACTCGGACGCTACGCTCAATTCGACCGGCAGGCGCGCCCAGCCCTCGAACAGGTATTTGCCGATCAGGCTCGCGTAAAACGCCGAGCCACAGCCGACCAGCGCCACGCGGTTCACCCGCGAGAGGTCAAGGTGCGCCAGTTCGGCCAGCGCGGGCCTTCCTTCTTGTATGCGGCCAATCAGCGCGTGGCTCAAGGCTTCCGGCTGCTCGTGGATCTCCTTCAGCACGAAATGCGGAAAGCCGCCCTTGCTGCCGCCCACATCATCCCATTCCACGTTGAACGGCTCGTGGTTGACTGGCGCTCCATCCAGAGTGCGGATGGACGCGCCGCACCGCCGCACCGCCGCGATCTCGCCGTCTTCCAGCGCCACGACCGTGCGCGTGTGCGCCAGCATCGCCGCAATATCCGAGGCGACGTAGTTTTCGCCCTCGCCCAGCCCCACCACCAGCGGTGCGTTCTGGCGCGCGCCGACCAGCAGGTCGGGGTCGTCGCGGCAGAAGGCGACAATCGCATACGCGCCGCGCACCTGCCGCAGCGCGCGCCGCACCGCTTCGGGAAAATCGCGCCGGCCGTCCATCGCGTGATATTCGTCTTCAATCAAGTGCACCAGCGCCTCCGTGTCAGTCTCCGACCGGAAGCCATGGCCGCGCGCGGTCAGCCTCGCGCGCAGTTCCTGATAGTTCTCGATAATCCCGTTATGCACGACGACGATCCGCCCTTCGCAGTCGCTGTGCGGGTGCGCGTTGACGTCGTTCGGCGCGCCGTGCGTCGCCCAGCGCGTGTGCCCCATGCCCAGCGTCCCTTCGAGGGCTGAACCGGCATCCAATAGCGTAGTCAAATTGCCCAACTTGCCCCGCCGCTTGCGCACGTCAATCGCCCCGCGCGCCGACAGCACGGCCACGCCCGCAGAATCGTAGCCGCGATATTCGAGGCGTCGCAGGCCATCAAGCAAGATGGGCGCCGCGGCGCGCTCGCCGACATAGCCGATGATACCACACATGGTAACCCCCCGCAGCGTGAAACACGATGCGCGTTCGCGCGTCATGCGTCACGAGTTATTCGATTAGATGAAGAGTTTGTCGTCGCCACGGCACAAGGCAACGCCCGCGCGCCGCCCATGTGCGTTAGTTATTACTGGGGGAAAGAGAAGGGGTGTAGCGCCCCTTAGAGGCATCCGCTGATCGTTCGATTTTCACCCGCGTGCGCGGGTTTAGCATCACCCACGGTGATGAACCTCCACCTCGTTGTCTGGCAGTCCAACCGCTCGCCGCAAGACCCATACGCTGGCTTTCCCGTATCGCGTAAATTAACCGATGCCCTCCTCCTTTCTGTAGAGCGGGGGTGATGCTGTCTCACAGCACTGCATCACCCCCGCTTTTCCGTTGGGTTCAGACCTGATCGGCAGGCAGGTTTTCAATCCGCCCGCTGGTCAGAAGGTACTCCTACCTGAATACGCCCGGCAGGTAGACCTTGTACGGCTGTACGACCACGACCGTGAAGACCGTCTGACTGCCTTCGGCGTTGGTCGCCGTCACCGAGACATTGAACGTGTTTACGGTGTTGAACACATGGCTGACCGCCGGCGTCGTGCCGGTCGAAACCACCGACGTGCCGTCGCCGAAGTTCCATGTGTAGGTGACGTTGGTGCCCGCGCTAATCGTCGCCGAGAACATGACCGTCGTGCCGACGATAACCGGGCTGCTGTTATACAGGCTCAAGCCGCTGATCGGCACGTCGTGGACGCTAGCCACCGTCTGAGCCGTGACCGAGCCTGCGCTGTTGGTCGCCGTCACCGTCGCGGTGTACATGCCGACCGCCGCGTAGGTGTGCGTCGCGGTCGCGCCACTGCCCGTCTGGCCGTCGCCGAAGTTCCACGCATACGTCACGTTCGTGCCGCCCGTAATCGTTGCCGTGAACGCCGTGCTGCCACTGATGGTCGTCGGGCTGCTGTTCGCTGCCGCCAGACCGCTAACGGGCA
>JACQEC010000088.1 GCA_016200765.1 Chloroflexota bacterium
CGCCGCCGCGCTATGACGCGCGTAAGGTGAGTTATAATGAAGCCATCATCCGTGACACACAGCGTTATCGCCCCGGCTTTGCGATTGGAAGCTGATTTCAAGCGGAGGAAGCCATGACGTGTGTAATTTGCCGGCAAGCCGAAATTGAAGTGGGCGAAGCAACCGTGACCTTGGAGCGGGAGGGGCTGACGCTCGCCTTCAAGCGTGTGCCTGCTCGCGTCTGTCCGAACTGCGGCGAGGAAACTGTAGATGAGCCGACCACCGCCCAACTGCTGGCAGAGGCCGAAGCGCTGGCGCGGGCGGGCGCGCTGGTGGATATCCGCGCGTATAGTGCGGCCTGAGCAGAGCGCAGACGCAACGCGGGCACAGCGACTTCATCCGCTAATCCGCTATCGCGCAGCCATCCGCTGATAGCCCATCGCCCCACAAACCCTTCCGCCTTCCACAGCCCAAGTCTCAATAACCCGTCCAGTCATACGCCGGAAGGTTGTGACAATGACTGCCAAGCATACCCCCTTTCTGCAAAACCATACCCTCTGCAGAAAGGGTGAAACTTATGTAAACCCACCGGCCCCTGTAGGGGCAGGGCTTGTCCCTGCCCGCTTGCCCCTGCCCGCTTGCCCCTGCCCGCTTGCCCCTGCCCGCTTGTCCTATCGCCCACGTTCTTTCAACGCGCAACGCCCAACGCGCAACTCGCCCCCTAGCCCTCACGTTGCTGCGCCTGCGAAAAGCCAACTAGCCGCCCCCCGCCGAACGTGCTATAATTTCGCCGCCGACTCTCCCCTCTCCCATGCTTGGGAGAGGGGCCGGGGGTGAGGTTCTTATGACCCAACACCGCGTCTCCCTCTTCGTCACCTGTCTGGTTGACCTCTTCTACCCACAGGTGGGCGAGGCCACCGTTAAGGTCCTGCGCCAGCATGGCGTTGAGGTCGCGTTTCCACCCGCGCAAATCTGTTGCGGCCAGCCGGTCTTTAACTCCGGCTTTCGCGCGGACGCGGCCAACGTCGCTCGCTACAACATGCAGGTGTTCAAAGACGCCGAGGCCGTCGTCCTGCCTTCCGGCTCGTGCGCCGACATGATTCGCGAGCACTACCCGCACCTGTTCGACGACCCGCAAGAACAAGAGGCCGCGCGCGCCTTCGCGGCGAAATGCTATGAACTGACGGAATACCTTTCGAAGGTCTTGGGCGTCACGGCCTATGCGTCGAATTTCAGCGGCGCGCTCACCTACCACGACTCGTGCCACATGTGCCGCGGGCTGGGGTTGCGCGAGGAACCCCGTCAGGCCCTGCGCGGCGTGAAGGGTGCGACACTGGTCGAGATGCCGCGCTCGGATGAGTGCTGTGGTTTCGGCGGCACCTTCAGTGTGCGTCTGCCGGAGGTATCCGAGGCGATCATGCTGGCGAAACTGCGCCTGGCCGAATCGTCCGGCGCGCCGGTCATCGTCACCGCCGACCCCGGCTGTATGATGCAGATGGCGGGCGGCATCTCGCGGCGCGGCTTGAAGCTGAAGGTCATGCACATCGCGGAGGTGCTGGGTGCTTAGCCCGCTGAAGGGGCCAGCCCCGAGCCTGTCGAAAGGCATAACCACCTTCGGCCAGCGCGCGCACGCGGCTCTGAACGATCTTCCCCTTCAGGCGAACCTGAAGCGCGGCATGACTGGGTTCGCCGACGCCCGCGCCCGCGCGATGGCCGAAACCGGCGACCCGCTCGGTCTGCGCCGGCAGAGCAAGGCCATCCGCGATGCGGCGATCGCCGACCTACCCACCCATCTGGCGCGGCTGGCCGAAATGGTTGAGCGCAACGGCGGCCGCGTCCATTGGGCGGGCGACGCGGCCGAAGCGCGGCAGATCATCCTCGACATCGCGCGGCGGCATGGCGTCAAACTCATTGTGAAATCAAAGAGCATGGCGACCGAGGAAATCGCACTCAACCACGCGCTCGAAGCCGCCGGCATCGAGCCGGTCGAGACCGACCTCGGCGAGTACATCGCCCAGAAAGCCCACGAGCCGCCCTCGCATATTCTGGCGCCGATTGTGCATAAGAATAAAGAGGTCGAGAACGAGGGCAACGCGCGTCTCGTGACCAGCGCGCCGCGCGTTCACGTGGCGGTGATGGGCGCGGATAAAGTGATCCCGACGCTGGACGACCTGCCCGTGCTGTTGAAATCATTGACGCGCAGCGCCACCGGTCAGGCCATCTCGGTCTATGTGTCGCTGATTTCCGGCCCGCGCCGTGAGGGCGACCCGGACGGGCCGGACGAGTTTCATCTGGTCATCATGGACAACGGCCGCTCGTCTCTATACGGCACCGAGTTTCAGGAGATGCTGAACTGTATTCGCTGTGGCGCGTGCCTCAACGTCTGCCCGGTCTACAAGAGTGTCGGCGGCCATGCCTACGGCTCGGTCTATTCCGGGCCGATGGGCGCGGTGCTGATGCCGGGCCTCGGCGGGTTGCGCGCCTTCGGCGACCTGTCCCACGCCTCGTCGCTCTGCGGCGCGTGCATGGACGCCTGCCCGGTGATGATTGACCTGCCGCGCATGTTGCTGGCCTGGCGGCGGCAGGTGCCACACTCGGCGCTGGAGACCCTCGCCTTTCGGCTGGCGCGCCTCGGGATGACCAACCCGCTCCTCTACCGGTTGGGCGTGATTTTCGGGCGGCTGGGCTTGCGGCTGTGGGTGCGCGATGGGCGCATTCGCGGCGGCCCGCCGCCGATTGACCGCTGGACACACGGCAGAGATTTTCCCCCCATTGCCGCGAAGACCTTTCAAGAACGCTGGCGCGAGGGGCGCGCGCCGTGAACGGCCAGGACTTCCGCGCGCGCTTCCGATCCACAGCAAAGGCCGAAGCGCCGCGTGCTGAGCTTGTCGAAGCGCCAGTCTTTGACCGCGCGGCATTGGAAGCCTGGGCACATGATCTGCGTGCCGGCCTGCCCGCGCGCACTGAGGCGCTAAGCGCGCAGTTCGCGCGCGCGCTCGAATTGGCCGGAGGCAAGTTCTATACGGCGTCCGACCCCGCCGACGCCGCGCGCATCGTCTGCGCCATTGCCGAGGAGCGCAACGCGCGCTCGGTGGTGGCCTGGGATGATCCTCTGCTCGCCGAGGCCTGCGCCGCCCTGCAAGCCGCGGGCATAAATCTCCCCTCTCCCATACCTGGGAGAGGGGCCGAGATCGGCCTGACAACCTGCGCCTATGCGCTGGCCGAGACTGGCACGCTTATCCTGATCGGCGGCCCCCCGCGCGCGCGGCTGGTATCGCTCCTGCCCACCACGCACGTCGCGCTGATCCGCGCCGAACAACTCCTGCCCACCTTTGCCGATGCGGTGAAGTTGTTGCGCTTGCAGGCGGTGACCGCAAGCGATGGCCGCCTGCCGGTCAACATCGCCCTGCACACCGGCCCGTCGCGCACCGCCGACATCGAGCAGACGCTGACGCGCGGCATGCACGGCCCGAAGGAAGTGCATGTCATTCAGGTCGGCTGACCAAGATGACCCCAGCACGCCGGTAGGGGCGAAGCGGCGCACAGAAGCGTGTCGGGCTATTTCTCGTCACTCGTCACTCGTCACCCGTCACTCGTCAACGGCCGCCGCGCTGGCTTGCGCCTTCCTGCCCCTTTTGTTCTTTCCTGAACTCCTCTTTCAGGGCCAGTCGCTCTACTTTGCCGACCTCAATTGGTTTCACTACCCCCTGCGCCTGCTGGTGGTCAGTTTCTGGAAGGCCGGTGTGTGGCCGCTCTGGAATCCCTATGCCTGGAACGGCTACCCGCTCCTGGCCTACGCTGACCCCGGCGCGCTCAGCCCGCTGAATGCGCTCTTCCTCCTGCCGGTCGAGACGTATCAGGCTTTGAATGGGCTGGTCTTGCTGCACATAGCAATCGCCGGGCTTGGCGCCTACGCGCTCGCGCGGCAGACCGGCATCAGCCGCGGCGGCGCAGGGCTTGCGGCGCTCTCCTTTGCCGGCGGCGGCCACCTCATGGCCAGCGTCGCCAATCTGAACATCATGATCGGCTTGGCGTGGGCGCCTCTCATCTGGGCGCTGCTCATATCGGCCACGCCGAAACAGCGAGCGCGAGAGGCCACACTGGGCGGCCTCGCGCTGGCCTTACAAATCTATTCCAGCCACCCGCAGGCGGTCTATTTCACAGTCATCCTGCTCGGATCGTATGCGCTTGCAGACGCACTACGTGGGTGGCGCCCCTTCTCCCCGCGCCCGTCCTTGGGCGAGGGGCCGGGGGCGAAGTTACGCGCCCTCTCCCCTCTCCCATACCTGGGCGAGGGGCCGGGGGCGAAGTTACGCGCCCTCTCCCCTCTCCCATACCTGGGCGAGGGGCCGTGGGCGAAGTTACGCGCCCTCTCCCCTCTCCCATACCTGGGCGAGGGGCCGGGGGTGAGGTTGCGCGCCTTCGCCTGGCTCTTGCTGGTTGGCGTGGGATTGAGCGCGCCGCAATGGATAACCACGCTGGAAGCGATCCCTCTATCGGTGCGCGCACAGGGCCTGGCCGCCGGAGCGCAAACCCACCTGTCTCTGCCGCCTGACAGCCTGATGGCCCTGTTGTTTCCGCGCCTTTTCTTGAAGGTTGCCGACAACTGGCGCACGACGGGCATTTATGACGAGTTCCATTTCTACCTCGGCTTGATTCCGCTCGTCTGCGTGGCGCTGGCCGCCCTCAAGCGCGGCGAATGGATCGTGCGCTTTAGCTTCGTCGTGGCGCTGGGATCGCTTATCTTGGCGCTGGGGCATTTCACGCCGGTCTATGGGCTGCTGTCGCCGCTGGCGCTCTTTTCCTTCGTCCGCGCGCCGGGACGCTGGCTGTTCATCACGGCGATCGTTCTGATTGTCCTCGTCGGCAAGGGCGCTGATGCGATCTATGAGTGGGCGCGAACCGAATCCCGGCGAACCGCCCTGCGCGGAGTGGGGCGCTATCTGACAGTTTTGTTTTTCGCGCTGTCGCTGACCGTGCCGGTGGGATTGTTGATCCGCCCGCTGGACCCCGCCGAGCTTGAGAGCTTGAGCACAGAAGATGTCTTCAGCGTTGAGCGCATCGCGACGCGCACGGTGCCGGCCCTGCGGTTGCTGCCGGAGGCGATTGCCTTCGCCGCGTTCGGCGGGCTGGCGCTGACGGCGTTCTGGCTGTTGGCGTGGCAGGGGCGCAAGCCGCGCGCTTTCGCCGCCGCCGCGCTAACGCTCACGGCAGCCGACCTGTTCCTCGCGGGCGGCCAGCAGACCACAGCCCCAGCGTACTGGCAGACGGCACAACCGCTGGTGAGTTTCCTAAAAGAAGCGCATGACCCATTCCAGCGCATCTTTTCGATAGGCGGGCTGGCTGATGAAGTGCCGCGGCTCGGCGCGGAGCATCCGAGCATAGCGGGCGTGTTCGCGAGTTCCGGCTACGAGTTGGCGCTCGGCCTCCAGCGCTCGAATGACTATATGACGCAACTGCCGTTTGTGCGGGCGATGCAGTTGAGCAGCACGCGCTGGCTCGTTTCTGCTGACCCACCGCAGAGCCGCCTGACCCGCGATGCCTTGCTCGCACAGCCGTCTCTGGCTCAACTGCCGGAAGTGTGGCGCGGCGAGCAGGTCAGCGTGCGCGAAATTCCCGCGCCTCTGCCGCGCGCTTACGTGGCCTATCGGGTCGCGCCGGTCGGGTCGCCGTCAGACGCGCTTGAGCGCCTACGCGCCGAGGATTTCGACGCACAGCGCGAGGTGGTCGTCGAAGACTGGCCGTCGTCGCGGCCTGTGCCAGAGGGGGCGAATCGTCCAGCCACGCCCGCGCAAATCACGCGCTACGCGCCCGACGACGTGCAGATGGCGGTGGATAGCGCGGGCGATGGCTTGTTCGTCCTCACCGATACGGACTACCCCGGCTGGCGCGCTTGGGTAGATGGCGTCGAACAGCCCATCCTGCGCGCGAATTTTCTATTTCGCGGTATAATCATCAACGCGGGAGCGCATACGGTTGAATTCCGCTATGAGCCATTCTCATTTCGGCTCGGCTTGGGCATCGCCGGCGTGACGCTGGCGCTGATGATGGCCGCCGCAGGCAGGATTTTTGATTTCAGATTTTTGATTTTAGATTCGCAATCAAAAATCTAAAATCTGAAATCAACAATGGGTTCCACGCCACCGCGCTGCGGGCGGTGAACATGATTGGTCAAGAAAGGAGAGAACGATGTACGAAGACCCCCTGTACTACGTTCACAAACGCGACATTGACAACCTGATCTGGCTTGCCACTTTTGGCGACGCCGTCGAGAAGCCGATTAACCAGTGGTTGATCTGGGAGCTCGCGCAGTACGAGGGCGTGCGCCCGTGGTCTATCCACGATCTCTACATGGCGCGCGGCCGCGGCGAGGTGCCGCCGACCTTTACGGTGCCCGCCATGAACCTGCGCGCGCTGACCTACGATACCGCGCGCGCCGTCTTCCGCGCCGCGCTCAAACTCAACGCCGGCGCGATGATCTTTGAGATTGCGCGCAGTGAGATCGGCTACACCAGCCAGCGCCCGGCGGAATACGTCAGTGCGGTGCTGGCGGCGGCTATCAAGGAAGGCTATCAGGGGCCGCTGTTCATTCAGGGCGACCATTTTCAGGTGAATGGCAAGAAGTATCAGGCGGGCGGCGCGGAGCGCGACAAGGAGTTGAAGGCGGTGCGCGACCTGACCGCCGAGGCGGTGGCGGCCGGCTTCTACAACATTGACGTTGACACCTCGACGCTGGTGAACCTCAAATGGCCGAGCGTAGCCGAGCAACAGCGCGAGAACTTTGAGCAGTGCGCCCAGCTGACGCGCTTCACTCGCGGCGTCGAGCCCGGCAAGCTGACCGTGTCCGTCGGCGGTGAAATCGGCGAGGTCGGCAAGAAGAACTCCACCGAAGAGGAACTGCGCGCCTTCATGGACGGCTATCTGGCCGCCGCGCGCGGAGTGTGGGGCATCAGTAAAATCTCCATCCAGACGGGCACCAGTCACGGCGGGGTCATGATGCCCGATGGCAAACTCAAAGATGTCGCGATTGATTTTGACACGCTCGCGCGCTTGAGCAAGGTCGCGCGCGAGGAGTACCATCTGGCCGGCGCGGTCCAACACGGCGCTTCCACATTACCGGCGGAAGCGTTTGGCAAATTTGTGGAGTGCGGCGCGTGCGAGGTGCATCTGGCGACGGAGTTCCAAAATATGATGTTCGAGTCGCCAGCCTTCCCTAAGGCGCTGAAGCAGGAAATGTACGCCTGGCTCGACGTGAACGCCGCCGACGAGCGCGCGCCGGGCGAAACGCCCGACCAGTTCTATTATAAGAGTCGCAAGAAGGCGCTGGGGCCGTTCAAGCAGGAGTTATGGAAGCTGACCCCCGACGTTGACGAGCGGATCTGCTCCGCACTGCAGGCGAAGTTCGAGTTCCTCTTTGAGCGGCTGGGCATCGTGAACACCTATGACGTGGTGATGCGCACGGTCAAGACCGAGGAGATTCACAAGGAGAAACCCGCAGGCGCGGGCGCCGCGCTGGCGGCAGAGGACGTTAAGGGGCTGGCCGATTAAATTCACCCCTCTCCCCCCGACTGGATCGGGGGGAGAGGGGCCGGGGGTGAGGTGAACCCCCTGACGCATTCCATCACGACGCTCGCGACGGTTTCCGAGACCTCGTTGATCCGCTCTCGGAATGAGCCTACGGCCTCCGCGTCAGCCCGGTCGGTCAGCCCGCGCGCGAGCGCGAACGGGATTTGGTTCAGGGTGCAGACCAGCGCCAGCGCCGCGCCTTCCATCTCCACGCAATCGGCGCCGAACGTCTCCCACAGGCGTTGGCGTGCCTCGCTGTCCACGATGACGGTATCGCCGGTGATAATGCTCCCCGTTTTAACGCGAGCCCCTAGCCCAACGCGTGTGGCCGCCTCCACCAACTGCACGGTGAGGCCGGCATCCGTCATGATCCACTCATGGCCTGCGCCCGGCAGATTGCGCCGCGTAATCAGCATGAAATCGTGCTGGGTCACGCGTTGGGCAATCACCACATCGCCCACGCTCAGACCCGGGTTGACCGCGCCTGCCGACCCCAGCGCGATCACGCGCTCAATGGGGTATCGCTCAATCACGGATTGGAGTGTCGCCGCGGCGCGCACCTTGCCGATGCCGACCTCCACAATCAGCACGTCGGTTGCGCCCAGCCGCCCGCGATATACGGGCTGGCCTAGCCTGCGCTCGGTCGCTTTCGCGGGGTGAAGTTCCGATTCCCCGGCCTGCGCCTCGCGCACGAGCGGCGCAACCTCCACGGCCAGCGCGCCCACCAGAGCCGTCAGCATGATGCGCGGGAGGTCAAGGCAAGAAAGCCAGCGCCACGAATGGTGGCCGCAGAGCCAATAACGCCTGGGCGGCGGCGCGGTAGCGGATGTTCAGATCGAGCGCGCGCTGGTAGGCGGCTGTCGCCTCCGACGCGCGTCCCATGCCTTCCAGCGCGCGCCCGCGATAGTAATGCGACTCCTCCAGGTCAATGGCCTTTTGTAAGTTGCCCTCCGCGATGGTCAGCACGTCTTGATAGCGGCCAACCGCGACGTAAGCCTCAAAGACTCCGAACTGATACCAGAACATGCGCCATGGCAGCCCCATCTGCCGCGCCCGGTCGAACGCTTGGGCGGCGGCTGTTGGGTTGCCCAGCGCGTTCAGCGCACTGCCCAAGTTGTGCCATGCAAAACCGTCGCCGCCCATTTGCTGAATCTCGGCCCACTGGCGGGCGTAAGCCAGCGTCCACATCACCCGATCGTCCACCGCATCGCCGATGATGGCGGCGACTAGCGAAGCTTGCGGTTGTGGATAGACCACGATGTAGGTGCGGTTGAACACCCGCCAGTCGGCGTCGAACGGCGCATACGGCAGTGTCAGATTGGGCCCTAGGTAGGAGTCCAGCGCAAAAAACTCTTGACGCAGGTCGGAATAGCCGGTCAGCAGGCGGTAATGGCCCATACCGTCGTTGGCCTTGGGGGTGAACCAGGTCTCGACGATGACGGCGAACCCGTTGGCGATGAGCCGCCTCAACAGGTCAAGGTCTCCATTGACGCGGTACACCGCCGAGAAGTTGGGCAGGTTCTGCGCGTAGCCGGTCATCTCGGCGGGGCCGACGTTCTTGTCGTTCGGGTTCGGCTTGAGGACCGGCGCAATCGTCTTTTGCGAGCCGCCAAACCCGTAACGGCTAAGCGCCATCGCCAGCGTGGACGGGCCGCAGTTGTTCCATCCCTGATACTCGTGGCGAAAGCCGGTGAGCCGGAATTCCGGAGGCGGCTTCGTGATGGAGTCGTTCGGTGGGTGGAGCGCGCGGTGTTTAGGCAGGACAGTTTCGTCCGGCGTCGTCACGGGGGGCGCTTGCCTATGCGCCTCTACAGCGACCGGGGAACCAGGCGTTTCGGAGATTGAGCCGCTTGCGGCTACCACCTCTCCCCTCAGGGGTGAGGGTTCAAGGGAGAGGGGCAGGGGTGAGGGTAGCGGCCCACACGCCACAACTGCAAGGCAGAGCGCCGCACAGACCCGAAGGGTTTTCAAAACCGTTCGGGTCTGTGGCCCTATCCCCCCTCTCCCACGCGTGGGAGAGGGGCCGGGGGTGAGGCGCATCCCCTACCAGCCCAGAAAGTTGCGCCGGCCGCCGGCGCGCGCGGCGTACATCGCCGCATCGGCGCGGTTGAGCATGGTATGGAAATCGGGGCAGTCCTCTAACCGTTCAGCCAGACCGAGACTGATGGTGATGGGCAGTGGGCCGCCCTGAGTGGGCACGGGGGTGTCGGCCATGTATCGCTGCAGCCGCTCGGCTAATACTTGCGTGCTGTGGAGGTCGTTCTCGGGCACGGCGATGGAAAACTCATCGCCGCCGTAGCGTCCCATAATATCAATGTCGCGCAGCTTACCCGCTGAGTGAGGGCCGCCTTTACAGCGCTCGGCCAGCGCGCGCAGCACCTCGTTGCCCACCGCATGACCGTAGGTGTCGTTGACCTGCTTGAAATGATCAATGTCAACCATGATGGCGGAGAGCGGCCGCTCATAGCGCCGCGCCCGCTCAAATTCGCGGTCGGCCAACTCAAAGAAGTGGCGGTGATTGGGCAGGCCGGTCAGCCCATCGGTGATCGCCAACTGCTTCACCTCCGCGTACAGGCGCGCGTTGACCAACGCAATGGCAACCTGGTCGCCCAGCGTCTGCAGTAAGCGCAGGTCCTCATATCCCAGCGTGTGCGGCGCCGCGCGGTAGACATGCAGAACGCCGATGGTGTCGGCGCCGGTCTTGAGCGGCACGGCGATAGCCGAACGTGAGGGGCCGCTTGGGTCTGCCAGATAGCGCGGTTCCGCCTGGGTGTCCTGAATGAGCAACGGCACGCCGGTGGCGGCGACACGGCCTGAAATGCCTTCGCCAATCTTCAAGCGCAAGTTTTTCGCCTGAATCGCGCGGCCCGGCGGGTGGGTGCCGACCGTCCACACCAGCTCGCCGGTGGGTGAATCCACCAGAAAGATCGTCGCGCCGTAGCCGAAATCCTTTTCGAGGATCGTCAAGACATGACGGAGGAGCACATCCAACTCCAGTTGGGCCGTCAACTGTTCGGAAGCGAGGCGCAGGGCCTCCAGTTGGGCGGCGCGGCGGCGGCTCTCCTCCAGCAAATGCGTCTTTTCAATCGCCGCCGCGGCGAGATCGGCAAGCGCCCGCAAGAAACTGCGGGCGTGGTCGTCATGCGGCAAGCCGTTCAGCACGATGACACCCAGCACGCCGTTGGCCGTCTTCAACGGCACGTTGGTGACCTGCTTCGGAAAATTTCGGATGCCCAACTGCGCGATGCGGGGATCGCCCGTCGTATCCGCAATCTCCACCATTTCGCCTTGACCAATAGACTGCGCGAATGTGCTCAGATCAGGCTTCAGTCGCTGTGCATTGAACGCCTCGACGAACTCCGCGGACCGCCCGTGATTCGCGGCCATGCGCAGCACTTCGGATTCCCTCTCCACCAAGATAATACTGCCCTCCGGGCGGCTGACCATTTTGATCGCTTCGGCCAACACGAATTGCAGGGTTTCTTCAGCCGTCATCGCCCGGTTGAGCGCTTCGCCGACGCGGGCGAGCGTGGAGGACTCTCTGGCGCGCTGCTCGGCGGTAGCGTATGATTCGGCGTTCATGATCGCGCTGGCGACTTGCCCGCCGATGGCGCGGGCGAGGTTAATCTGGCCGGGCGTGAATTCACGATCGGCCGTGGCGAGATCGAGCATCAGCACGCCGATCACGCGGTCGTGGCCCAGTAATGGCACCATCAGGAGCTTCTGGACGCCATACGGTTGAATCCAGTCTGCGGGAATCGTTACGCCGCGCTTCTCGTCAGGCCACACCATCGGCGCGCGCTCTCGCACCAGTGCTTGCAACAAGGGTGCGTCGGATAGCGCCACGGGTTCGGACGTTTTGAAGCGTGTCCAATTGGCCCGTTCCACGTGACCATCGGCAAACTGTGCCATGGCCGGGCGCAACATCTGCTGCGCCCGGTCAAGCATGAGGATCGTGCAGCGCTGGGCCTGACAAGCCTGCGCGGTACGTTGCGCAATCACCTTCAACACGTGCTGGAGGTCGAGCGATGAGCCTGCTACCTGTGTGATGTCCAACAGAGCCGCGGTGACCCCGTGCCCGACGCGCTCGGCCTCGAACAAGCGCGCGTTCTCGATCGCCAGAGCGGCTTGATCGGTAAAGGCGGCGAGGCGCTCGGCCAGCGCCTGCGTGTAGAAATTGGGAACGGCGCTGTCGAGGTTGAGGAAGCCGATGACCTCACCCTTGACGCGAATGGGCGCCCCGGCGTAGGAGCGCACCCAGCGCGTCTCCTCAAGCTCGGCCCATCCCTCATAAGCCTGCGTGTCGGGCACGGCATAGGGCAGGCCGCTCTCAACCATGTGCTGTAAGTTTGGCAAATCAGCCACCCGGAAACGGATGGCCATCACCAACTCTTCGATGCCGCGCTCCGCGTAGCCCCGACAGCCCACGACCCGCGCGATGCCATCTTCAATCAGCATGATGTTGGCGGCGTCATGGGGCACCACCCGCCCCACGTTGGCGAGAATGCGATCCAGCACTTCCTCAAATTTGAGCGTGCTGTTGAGGGCCGCCGCCGTATCGCGCAGAGCCTCGGCCAGCGCCTGCTGTTCACGCTCCACCTGACGGCTGTGCTGGCGCGCAAAGGCCGCGCCCAGCGCGCCCGCCGCACTGCGCAGGGCCTCAATCTCGGCGGTGGACCAGACCCGCTCGCGCGCGCATTCGTCAAAGCCCAGAATGCCCCACCATTTCCCGTCGCTGAAGATGGGCACATCCACCACCGCGAGGACACCGCGCGGCCCCAGCACCTTGCGGTCGGCCTCCGGGAAGTCTCGCACCAACCCATGCAGGACGTGACCGGCGCCCAAGGTTTCAAGCCGGCGGCGGCCAAATTCGCTGGCGTGGTATGGCATGTTGTGGACGCGCGGGTCGTCCATTTCGGATGGCTGGCCGGGCGCCGTCCATTCGTAGCGCAGGTCGGTGAGCAAGACGCTACCCTCACCCCCGACCTCTCCCCCCGATCCAGTCGGGGGTGAGGGTTGAAGGGAGAGGGGCAGGGGTGAGGGTTCCGAGTGGTTTTCAAAGATAAAGGCGCGGCTGACGCCGGTCGTCTCGCCCAGACGGGCAAGCACAGCGGGCAGGACCCCGCTCAAATCGTCGGCGGCGAGCAGCCGCTCGCCGATGGTGGCGAGCGCGCCGAGGATGGCGTCGCGCCGGCGCGCCTCGTCAAACAGCCGATCCTTTTCGAGCGCGAGCGCAACGGCGTTGGCGATCTGGGTCAGCAAGGGCAGATGCGCGGGATCGTAGCCGGCGGTCTGCCGCCAGGCGAAGTTCAACGCGCCGATCACCCGCTCTCCGGCGCGCAGGGGCAGGTTCAGGCGCGAGCGATACCCGGCCGCAAATAAGCGTTCTTCGGCCGGGAAGTGCGTCTCAAGGGATAAGTCGGGCGTCAGGTGCGCGCGGCCAGCCAGCACGTCGGCCGCGGCTGCGGTGGCAATCACCGGCAGGCGGCTGCCCTGTTGGAGGTCAACTTGTGGTTTGTCCAACGCGATGAACAGGGCATTCTCGCGTCTCTCGTCGAGCAGGGCCAAGCTTAAGCGCTCACATCGAGTGATCGCTTTGAGGCCAGTGACAAGGGCCGGGAAGGCGTCGGTGGTCCTCCGTATGATGGCGGCTGGCTTCAAACAGGCGGGCGTTGGATAGGGCGACCGCCACCTGATTGGCCAGCGTTTCGAGAAAGCGTTGGTGTCCGCGATCAAACTGTCGCGGTCGAAACGACTGCACAGAGATGGCGCCGATCACCTGCTCCCGCGCGACCAGCGGCACGCCGAGCCACGCCCGCGCCGGCTCCGTGATGTGCACCAAGGTTGTCGGCAGGGGATCAGTTTGGAGATCGCCCACGAGCAGCGACTGTTTGTTCCTGACCACCCATCCGGTCAGCCCCCCCTCCGCCAGCGGCACGCGGAAATTGGGCAGTTTCTGGTCGTGCTCAAAAGCCGCGACAACATCCAACGCCTGATGCGCGGGGTCTATCAACGCGACGACCAACGTATCGGGAGCGAGTAATTGCCGCATATGCTCATAAAGCCGGCTGAGGAGTATATCGGTTTCCAGCGCGCTGGTGGTGGCGAGCGCCGTATCGTACAGCCCGAGCAGTTCGCGCTTCTGCCGTTGAAACTCCTCGACCAGCCGCGCTTTGTCCAGGGCGATAGCGGCCTGACTCGCCAACAGGGCAAGCGTCTCGATTTCGCTCTGGCCAAAGTGGTCGCCCTGCCGCGAATACGCGATGAGCGCGCCGAGCGTCTGCTCACCGAAGGTGATGGGCACGCTCGCGGCGGAGCGGAGCGTTGGGCGAAGGCGCGGCTGATGAGTGAAGCCGGATTGGGGATGGGTTGAGAGAGGTCGTCGGCGCCGGGGGGCCAGCCATAGGCCGCGCGCACAACCAGACGCTCGCTCTGTGAGTCAAGCAGTGCGACCTGACTGAAATCGGCAGTGGGCAATTCTGTGGCGGCGCGGGCGACTTGCTGCAACAACTCCTCGGCGGTTGAAGCAGCCTGCAGATCGTGCAAATAGACGGGGATACGGCTCATGGCTTACGCCGCAATCGTATCAGAAGGAGGGCTGAAAGTCAAAAAAGATGATTCGGCGGCAGCAATTCTCCATTTGGGAAACAAGAGGGCGGGCATTAGGGTGAAGCTCCCAACTCCAGTTGAGTAGCCATGAACTGAAACAAGTGTGACCAAGACTGAAAGTAGAAATAGCGGGTCAGCGTGCGCACATCGTCCCA
>JACQEC010000089.1 GCA_016200765.1 Chloroflexota bacterium
CGAGTGCCTGCGCACAGGCTGGATTTCCTCGGCGGGCCGCTTTATTGACGAGTTTGAGTCCCAGTGGGCGGCTTACTGCGGGATGACTTACGGAATCGCCGTCAGCAATGGCACGGTCGCCCTCGAAGTGGCGGTGCGCTGCCTTGACCTGCAGCCCGGCGATGAGGTGATCATGCCCACGTTTACCATCATCTCGTGCGCCCAGCCGGTGGTGCAGAAGCGCGGCGTGCCGGTGTTGGTGGACGCGGAGCCGCGCACCTGGTGCATGGATGTCACCCAGCTCGAAGCCAAGATTACGCCGCGCACGCGCGCGATCATGCCGGTGCATATCTACGGGCATCCGGTGGACATGGATCCGATCTGCGAACTGGCGGCCAGACACCATCTGGTGATTATCGAAGATGCCGCAGAGGTGCACGGCGCTGAATATCTGTCTGGGCGCGGCGCGGCCGGCGCGGCGTGGCGGCGCTGTGGCGGGCTGGGGCATATTAGCACGTTTAGTTTTTACGCGAACAAATTGGTCACGACCGGCGAAGGCGGCATGGTGCTGACCAGCAACGCGGATTGGGCCGAGAAGGCGCGCTCGTTTCGCAATCTCTGCTTCCGGCCGGAGCGCCGCTTCCTGCATAGCGAGATCGGGCAGAACTATCGCCTGACGAACTTGCAGGCGGCGCTTGGCGTGGCTCAAATTGAGCGCATCGCCGAGATCATCGCGCGCAAGCGATGGATGGGGCAGGCGTACACGGAGCAACTGCGCGGTATCCCCGGCTTGCAACTGCCGCTGGAAGAGTCGTGGGCGAGGCACGTCTACTGGATGTACGGTTTGGTGTTGGATGAAGCGACCGGCATGAACGCTGTAGATTTTGCCCGGCGCTTGAAGGAGCAGGGTGTGGACACACGCCCGTTCTTTCTCGGCATGCACGAGCAACCAGTGTTTCAAGGCATGGGTTTATTCAAGGGCGAGCGCTATCCGGTCGCCGAGCGCATCGCCCGGCAGGGGCTGTATCTGCCGTCGGGCTTGGCGCTGACCGAAGACCAACTTAACCGCGTCTGCGAGACGGTGAGAACGATACTGACCCGATGACATCCGAATTTGGCGCAAGTTACGCCAACCACTACGACCTGTTATACGGCGATAAGGATTACCAGCAGGAGTGCAGTGTCCTTGAGGCGATATTCGAGCGGCATGCCGGCGGGAAGGTTCGCTCGATCCTGGACCTCGGCTGTGGAACGGGTAACCACACGATCCCGTTGGCACAGCGCGGCTACGAGGTCGTAGGGGTGGACCGCTCGGCGGCCATGCTGGCAATCGCCAAAGCAAAACGTGAGCAGGCCGGCACAGCGGTTGAGTTCATCGAAGGGGACCTGGCGCGGCTGAACTGTGGCCGCACGTTTGACGCCGTGCTGATGATGTTTGCCGTACTGGGCTATCAGCACTCGAACGACGCGGCCACGGCGGCCATGCGCGCGGCGCGGCGGCATCTCCAACCCGGCGGGTTGTTTGTCTGCGACTTCTGGTATGGGCCGGCGGTGCTGGCGATACGCCCCAGCGACCGGCTCAAAGTGATCCCGACGGAAGGCGGTCAGTTGATACGCGCCGCGTCGGGCGCGTTGGACACGCGCCAGCAACTATGCACGGTGCGCTATCATTTGTGGCGGCTGGCCGGCGATCGGTTGGTGGATGAAACCGTTGAAGAGCATCCGATGCGCTTTTTCTTCCCGCGCGAAATCGAGCTGTTGCTTGATGGCGCCGGATTCCAGCAGGTTCGCCTGTCGCGCTTTCCAGAGTTCGACCAGCCCGCCGACGATACGAGTTGGAGCGCGATGGTTACGGCCACGGCCATGTAGGACGCGGCCCGAGGCCACAGGAAAGTGATAAAGGTCTGGAAACGCATGGGCGCCCATACCGGCTGGCCCCCGACTTGGATCGGGGGCTGGCGCTTCCGGGTGTGGGCGGCGCTGGCGGCGGGGCTTCTGCTGTTCGCCATGCCGTCGCGCCTATGGCTGAAGAATAGCCTGTTCATAGAAGCCGTGCAGGTCGTATCCCAAGACCGCGCGGGCTGTTCGCCCTCGCCCACAGTCTTGCTCGGCGGGCGGGTTATCCAGTGCCCACCGGATTCGGCCCGACTGGAAACCCTAGGCAAGAATCTAGAACAGGCCGGGCAGACAGTAAGGGCTGGAGACTGGCAGTTGGCCTATCTATCGGCCAAAGTCTATGCCCTACAGGGACGTTTCGCGGATGCGCGTGCGTCACTAGACGGCGCCGCGCGGTTTTTCCCAAACGACTATGACCCCGCGGTTGATCGAGGGCTGATCGCGTGGCTGGGCGGCGATACCGTTGCCGCTCGAACGGAATGGGCGCAGGTCACAGCCTCTGATTGGCTATACCGTCTGAGCCAATATTGGGGCGAAAGGTTGCCGGAGTCGTTGATGGCGACAGTGCTGACAGCGCTAACGACCGGCGCCAATCAATCCACCCGCGCAAGCGCCTATGAATCTCTGGGCGATCTCTACCGCTACCGGCAGGAATACATAGCCGCGTTGCCATTTTATGTGCAAGCGGTTGAGCTACAGCCTGATAAGACACTGCCCCACATCAAGTTGGCCGTCACGTACAACGGTCTGGGGCGTCGGCCAGAGGCGTATGAGGAACTTGCGAGGGCGGCGGCGTTGCCGGGGATCAGTCCGGTTGAACGCGCCGACGCCTATCAATGGATAGGGACGCTCCAGATATACGACGGCCGCTGGGACGACGCCGCGGGGTCTTACACGACGGCTCTAGCATACGATCCGGGCAACGCGAACTATTTGCTCCGGCGCGGCTGGCTGTTCGTGCAAATTGGACGGCCCGAGGCGGCGCTGGCCGAGGTGCAAGCGGCTCTGCTCCACGCGCAGAGCCTGCGCAATCCGGTCACGGCCTACGTGGTCAGGGCGCAGGCGCTGATGGCTCTGCGCTGTTACCGCGAGGCGGCCGGCGCGCTGGATGCGGCCAAGCGGCTGGACGCAACTGACGCCGAGTATCAGGCTGCGGCGGCGCAATTTCAGCGGCTGGTGGGGGTGGCTGGCGGCGAGGGGAAGGACTGCCCGGCGCTGGCCCACTCGCCGTAAATCTCATGGGTGACATGAACGGGACCGTCAAGTATTTGAACGGGCAGTTCGATCGGCTGTTATCGAAGGCGTTCTGCGCGCAGGGCGTGGTCGTACCGCCGCGGGTGCTCCGGCATTATGCGAATCTACAGTCATACGAATTTGCCTCGACCATTCGCCGCTTTGTCGGGTCAAGCCGGCGCGTGCTGATCATCGGCGACGCGGGCGGGCGCGACACCTACTTTCTGCAGATGGCGGGCAAGGAAGTCACGGTGCTTGACATCGCGCCGCAATCCCTGCCGGGGCTGGTGCAGGCCGATGTGTCACAGCCCCTGCCGTTTCCGGCAGGCTCGTTTGACGCGATCGTGATGGCCGAGGTGCTGGAACATCTGGTTGAGGACGCGGCGGCCTTGAGCCACATCCGAACTATCCTGCGCGACGACGGGGCGCTGGTGTTGACGGTGCCGTTTTTTCATGATCGGGCACCGTATCATGTGCGCATCCACTCGCCGCTGACGATTCAGCGGCTGTTGGGGGCGGCCGGGTTTGAGGTTGCCCAGTACCGCGAGCGGGGCGGCGGGTTCGGAGAGTTCCCCGGTGTGCTGGCGATTTACCGCTATCCCCTGCACCTGCTGAACTGGTTGAGCGACCGCCTGCTTCATCGCACCTTCTACGAGTGGCTAAACGCCCGGCTGGCTTCGGTTGACGACTACTTTGGCCGGCGTCAGCATTCGCTCTGGCACCGCTGGTCGCCGCACTACGGCGCGATCTTGCAGTGCCGGAAGAGCCAGACGCAGGATTTCGTTATGCTGAACCGCGTCAAGTTCGAACATCTCACGCCGGAGCGCGCGGATGGAGCGCCATCGTGACCCATCGCGCGGGCGCGTTTCTGACGTTCTTCACCAACTTTGGCACGTATGGCATCACCGCCATCAGCGGCGTCCTGCTGGCGCGCGCGCTCGAAGCGCAGGGCCGCGGCGAGTTAGCCGCGATCGTCCTCTGGCCGAGTCTGATTCTCTCAAGCGGCGGCCTGGGCATCCCCAGCACAACTGCGTATTTTGCCAGCCAGGCGCGCTGGCCGGCGGGCACCGTCTATGGGACGTTTCTCTGGGTTGCCGTGGCGCAGTCGCTGGTATTGATGGCGGCGGGCTGGATCGTCATTCCCATCGCGTTGCAGAGCCACGACGCCGGCATTATCGCGCTGTCACATTGGTATCTGCTGACGATTCCGCTCTCGCTGGCGGGCGGCATCAGCCATGGCGCCTTGCAGGGCACGAGCCAGTTGGGCAAGTACAATCTGGCGCGGAGCCTCTCGCCGGTGGTCTATTTTCTCGGCATCGCGGCGCTGTGGCTCGCGGGCGCGTTGAGCGTCGAAGCGGCGACGACACTGCTCTTGACGATTGGCTTCATCTCGGCGGCCGGCAGTGTCTGGCTGGTGATATGGCAGAGCGATACGCGCTTGCGCTGGAACAGCGGGCTGGCGCGCGAGATTTTCGGTTATGGGTTCAAAACGCAACTGGCGAACACCACCCAATGGCTGAACTTGCGGCTTGATCAACTGATCTTGTCGGTCTTCCTGCCCGCGCAAAGTCTCGGTTATTATGCAGTAGCGGTCACGCTGTCGCAGATTCTGTCGCCGCTCGGCTCCAGCATGGCGATTCTGACCTTGCCAGCGGTGGCGCGGCAGACAACCGCCGAGGCCGGCCTCCTTCGCCTGCGCCTCTCCCTGCGGCGCGGTCTGTCGCTGCTCATCGCGGGCGGGATTGTGCTGGTGATTGCTTTGCCGTGGCTGACGCCTCTGCTGGTTGGCGGCTCCTACCTGCCGGCGATCGGCGCGGCGCAGGTGTTGGTGCTTGGCGCGATTTTGCTGGGCTTCAACGATATTTCCACCGAAGGTCTGCGCGGGTTGGGACGTCCAATGATACCAGCCATCAGCCAACTGCTGTCGCTGGTGGTGACGGGCTTGTTACTGGCTTTCTTACTGCCCTCGCTGGGTATTCTGGGGGCGGCGATGGCGTCGGTGGCCGCGTACGCCACCGTGGCGCTCATCCACTTCTTCTACCTGTCGCGCTATGGACTCAAGCTTTCGCATCTCACGCCGCAGATGGAGGATTGGCTGGACTTCTGGCAGGTGATCGTCTCGGCTTACCGGCGGCTGGCCGGCAAGATGGGACGGCTGGCCGCGCCCTCGGGTCAGATTCGGTGAGCCGGACGACGGAGGACGCATCAGGCCCGTACCGGCTGGCGATTGTCCACTCGCACCCGATTGAGTACCTGGGGCCTTTCTTCGCGCGGCTCACCCGGCACCCGAAAATAGATTTGACGGTGCTGTACGGCTCGCGGATGGGCGTCGCGCCAAGCTACGACCCGGACTTTCAGGTGCACTACCAATGGGATCGGCCGCTATTAGATGGCTACCGGCATCGCTTTCTGAAAAACGTCTGGCCGGGCCGCGAGGGCGCCAACTCGTTCTGGCGCGTGTTCAACCCGGAACTGTTGACCGTGTTGAGCCGCCGCCGGTTCGACGCCGTGCTAATCTATGGTTGGAGCATGGCCTCGTTTTGGCTGGCCTTTGCGGCGTGCGCCGTCAAGCGCATCCCCTATCTGATTACCGGCGACACGATACTGCCCAAGGAGCAGACCGCCCGGCCTCGCTCGGCCAAGAGCGCGCTGGCGGGTCTGGTGTTGCGTAGGGCAGGTGCGGCGCTCAATATGGGGCAGGCCAGTGACGAATTTATGCGCAGCCACGGCGTGCATCCGGACGACTCCTTTCTCGTGCCGTATTCGCCCGATGTAGAATACTTACAGCAAGAGGCGGCCCGCCTGCGGGCAGAGCGCGACTGTCTGCGAAGCCGCTACGGGATTGCGCCGGACGACTGTGTTTTCTTGTATGCAGGCAAACTGATCGAGCGCAAGGGCGTCCAAGACCTGCTTGCCGCTTTCGGCGACTGCGCCCGCCGCGCGCTCCGCTCTCCCCCCGATCTAGGTCGGGGGCTGGCCCCCGATCTAGTCGGGGGGAGAGGGGCCGGGGGTGAGGTCTGGCTGCTCATCGTCGGCGACGGGCCACTGCGCGGAACGTTGGAGCAGAAGGTGCGCGAACAAGGGATTCCGCACGTCGTCTTTCTCGGCTTTCAAAACCAGAGTGAACTGCCGGCCTTCTACAGCTTGGCTGATGCTTTCATCCTGCCTTCCCTGCGCGAGCCGTGGGGGGTGGTGGTGAACGAAGCCTTTGCCTGCGGTCTGCCCGTGATTGCCGCCGACACGGTGGGCGCAACCCGTGATGCCCGCTTCTTTCAGGATGGCCGGAACGGCTTTGTCTATCCGGCGGGCGATGTGGGGCAATTAAGCGAGAGACTGCTGGCGCTGGCAGGAGACCGCGACCTGCGCGAGCGCATGGGGCAGGCCGCGCGCGAGACCGTCGGGTGGTGGAACTACGATTTGTGCGTGGAGAACACCGTTAAGGCCGTCGCCCACGCGCTGTCGCGACGGCGGAGCGCGGGGTAAGCGGCGGTAAGATGAAGATTCTGGTATATGGTCAGGTCTATCCCGATTCCTTCGCGCGCAACATCATCGTGACGCTGGAGGACATGGGGCACACCGTCTTCCGCAGTCGCGCCGGCGATATGGACGTGGGCACCCGGCGCTTCTGGCTTCTAAAATACTGGCTCTACAACTACGCCGGCAAGTTGATGCCGTCGTTGGAGCGCAAGGCAGAGGACACGCTCATTCAAGAGGTGGCAGACCTCCAGCCGGAGTTGGTGATCATCCCGGGCGAGCAGCCGCACCCGGCAATCATCCGCGCCATCAAACGGGCGGCTAAGTGCAAGGTCGTGCAGTGGATGTCGGATCAACTGACGAGCTTTGGCCGCCAGTACATTCTCGCGGCGGACTACGACGCGCTGTTCTTCAAAGACGAGTATGTGGTGCAGTTCGCGCGCGAGAAACTGGAAAAGCCGGCGTATTTCCTGCCGCAGGCGTGCAACCCCAAGTGGCATCATCGGCCCGCCGCGCTAAGTGAGGCCGACCGGAAGAAGTACGGCTGTGACCTGACGGTCGCCGGTAACCTCTATTGGTACCGTGCGCTGATGCTTGAGCCATTTGTCGGTTATAATATGAAGGTCTGGGGCGCGAACGCGCCGCGCTGGCTGGAGTCGCCGGTGACGCGCTTCTATCAGCATCACTATGTGGCCGAGGAGGAGAAGGCCAAAGCCATGACGGCGGCGAAGATCGTGATGAACACGATGCATTACGCCGAGATACTCGGCTGTAATCTGCGCCTGTTCGAGACAGCCGGCTGTGGCGCATTTCAGATTGTGGATTGGCGTCCCAACCTGTATAAGTTTCTGGAGCCGGAGCGCGAGGTCGTGACGTTTCACAGCCGGCGGGAACTGAAGGAAAAGGTGGATTACTATCTGGCGCACGACGAGGAGCGTCAGGCCATCGCCGATCGGGCTTACGCGCGCGCCCACGCCGAGCACACGTACCGGCATCGCCTGACCCAGTTACTAGAATGGACATTCAATGACAGTCCCATTATCTCAACCACTCGTTAGGCCCAGCCGCCCCGGCTTGCTGTTGGTCGGCTTGCTCTGTTGCGGCTTGGCGGCGGCGAGCGTCTTTCTCTGGCTGGCCGTGGAATCGCCGGTGCTGGATGCTGACCGCTGGCTGTTTCTCGTGTTGGAGACGGCTGTCATTGTCAGTTTTCTGATACCGGTTGCGCTGCGCATCCGCCGCGGCCGGTTTGACCCGTTTGAGCCGCCCATCCTCTTCGGCGTGTTTTACTTTCTCACCTTCGGGATCAACGGGCTGTGGCTGGTGCTGCCGAACGTCACCCTGCGCAACATGCTGTTGTTGGGCGATTTTTATTACCTCAACAAATCGCTGGTCTTATACCTGCTGGGCTGGCTTCTGCTGTGGGCGGGCTATCGCTCCCGTTTTGCCCGCGCTATTGTGGGAAAGTGGCAGTTCTTAAGCCGGCCCGTGCCCCATGTGCCCCAACAGAGCCTTGTGCGCTGGGGATTGATTTTCTACGCGGTCGGCATCGTGGTGCGACTGATGCTGATCCGGCTGGGGCTATACGGGGCGTTGAAAGCGCAGAACTGGGACGTTTACGACCAGTACGTGGCCTACTTGCAGATTTTCAAGTATCTGGAAGGTTTTGCCGCTTATGGCATCATCCTGCTGATGCTCGCGCTGTTGATGCAGCGCAAGCGGGCGCTCGGCGTAGCGCTCCTCATCGTCGTCGCGATTGAGCTAACCTTCGCTTTTATCTCCAGCTACCGCACGCCCATCGTTCAACTTTTCCTGCTCGTCACGGTTATCCTCTTTTACTACGCGCGGCAAGGGATACCGTGGCGCTGGTTCATCGTCGGCGCGTTTGTGCTGGTGCTGGCCGACCCGTTTCTCAGCGCCTATCGTCTCGACCTTGTCGAGGGGAATGTCTCGGCTCAAGCCGGAGCCAACCCGCTGCAGGGCCTCGGCGATGTGCTGACTCGTGTGTCCTCCGGCTCCAGTGTGGCGGAGGTGGGGAACAGCGGCCTTCAGGGGTTAAGCACGCGAGCCAGTTATCTGGTGGACATGGGGATGGGTGTGTGGTATCGGGATCACTATGGGCCGCTCGAAGACCCTCTCTCCTTCTTGCTGAGGGCGCCATCGGTCTTCATCCCGCGCTTGCTCTGGTCGGCCAAGCCGGTTGGCAATCTGGGCTACCTGTTCTATGTGATCGTCGAGGGCGGAGACACGACGACCTCAGGCGGCCCGATGCTCCCCGGCTGGTTATATCTGGAGTGGGGCATCATCGGCCTCGGGCTGTACTTTTTCTGTTTCGGCATCATGCAGTACGTCTTCTACGCCATGTACAAGCAGACCAGCGACGTCTCGCGCCTGTTGTTTGTCCCGACGTTAGTCTGGATTCTGTCGCATTATGACATGCAGGAGCCGTTGGGGTGGCTCCAGCCGCTAGTTTATCAACTGCTAATTCTGGCGGTCGTTCGGAGGTTTTTGTTCCGCCCGGCGAGAGAGGCTCAGCCAGCGACAGCGATAAGCCGTGTCCCGCAACCTGTTGGATTGGCGGCGCGGAACCATGTCTAATACGGTCGGTGCCGGGCAGGCCACTCAATGTCAAAGGAAAATCACTGATGACTGACGAGCGGCTCCTTCGTTTCTACCGGTGGCTGGCCATGAGCTATCGCTTTCCGGGGCGCGAGCGGTTCTTGCGCGCGGTCTATAATCCCATGAGGCGGGCCGACGATTACTATGAGGGGATTATTGAATTCGACCGCGGCCTGATTCATATGAACACCGCGTCGTATATTGAATGGAGCATCTTTTTCAACCGCTACTACAATGAGGGGATGGTTGACCTGATTCACACCTTGGTCAAGCCGGGCTTCGTGTGCATTGATGTGGGCGCGAACGTGGGCAGCCTGACGCTCGTGATGGCGTGGGCGACGGGTCCAAGCGGCAAGGTGTTTGCTTTTGAGCCTCATCCGGTGATTTATCGGCGGCTGGCGGCCAATGTGGCGCTGAACCGGCTGTGGCATGTGGCGCTGTATGATCAAGCCATCTCGAATCAGGAAGGCCCGGTGCCGTTTTACACAGCCTCGCCGGACGACGCCAACCAAGCGAAGTCGAGCATCCGGAGGCGGGAATACGCCGGCGTCACGCGCGAAATAACGGTTCAGGCGGTCAGAGGGACTTCGATCCGGGAGTTTGAGGCGCTGGCGGCGTGTGACTTTATCAAGGTTGACACGGAGGGCCATGATTTTGTGGTTATCCAAGAGATAGCCCCGCTCATAGACCGCTTGCGGCCTCACGTGGTTTTTGAATACAGCCGGCGGGCGTGGCTGGCTAACGATATACCGCTGGCGCCTGCGATAGACTTCTTCAAGTCGAGGGGCTATTCGCTGTACAACTTGAAAAGCCGGAAGCCCATTCACAGCGCCGAACAAGCGCCGGGCCTGTGCGACATCTTGTGCGTCCCAAACGCGCTGAAGCGATGACCTGATCCAAAATTGAAATCCGTTCTGGTCTATTACGAGAAACTGCTCGGCCCCGGCGGGGCGGAGCGGCAGGCGGTGGAAGACTGCCGGTTTCTGGCGCGCAGCGACGTGCGGGTCAGGCTGGTCACGCATGAGCTGGTCAGAGAGGCGATCTTTGATCTGCCGGCCGAGCAGGTGGAGGTTTTGCCGGATGGGCCTGTGCTGAAGCGCGTCAGCCATCTGCGCCGCCTCTTGCAAGCGGAACGGCCAGACGTGTTGAGCGTCCATTCGGGGCATCTGGAAGCCTTTCTCGCCAGCGCGGGGCTGGGTGTGCCCTATATCTTCCATCACAACAGCCCCATTCTGCTTCACCATGGGGACATCGCGGATTATCTGTACGCTTGGCTCTACCGGCGCGCGCTCATGGCCGTCCGCGAATGGTCGCGCGGCGGCCGGGACCACGTAGATTTCTCGAAGACCCCCTTCGGCTGGCAGGAGCGGCCGCGCATAGAGGCCAAGGCTCTGCTGAATTGGGCGGCGGTGCGGAGCGCGCGCTTGATCGTCGTGTTGTCGCGCCTGACGGCGCGCGAGGTCAAGACCGTGTACGGCGCGGAGGCGTTTGTCAGCCGCGGCTGTCTGAACACCGAGATGCTCGGCTACCAGCCTGCCCGCGACCTGAAGCAGGCGCTAGGGCTGGCAGGCCGGCGGGTTATCTTGAGCATCAGCCGTCTTTCATTTGAGAAGCGGATTGACGTTTTGCTGCGGGCTTTCCAGCCGTTGGCGCAGGCACAGCCCGATCTCGTGCTGGTCATCGGGGGCAAAGGGCCGCAGGCGGAGGAGTTGCGGCGGCTGGCGGGCGAGTTGGGCATAGCCGAGCAGGTGCGCTTTGCCGGTTTTGTCCCGCAGAGCGACCTGTGGGACACTTACGCGATGTGCGATCTATTCGTTTCGCCCGCGTGGGCCGATTTCGACATCGCGCCATACGAAGCGCTCGCCCTGCAAAAGAAGGTCGTCTGGTCAACCGAGATGGAAACCGAACCGTGGGTCATGGCGAGCGGTCTGGTGTTCGAGGCAGACCCAACGCCCGACGCTTTTGGGCAGGCGATACGGCGCGCGCTGGACGCGGAGCCGGCCAGCCATCTGGATGTGACGCCGTACACTTGGGATGCCAAGTTCACGAGAATCTACCAACGAATCTTCCCGGATTTTCCGCGCGGTCCCAGCGGCGCGGCCCGTTAGCGTATCCCGTTGAAAGTGCTCTGCGTCACGCCCTATTACGCGCCAGCCTATGTCTACGGCGGGCCGGCGCGGAGCCTGCCGAATCTGTGCCGGGCGCTGGCGCAGGCGGGGGTTGAGATCACCGTGTTCACGACCGACGCCAACGGCGAGGGGGCGCTGGACGTGCCGCTGGGCCGCGCGGTGACGGTTGATGGCGTGCCGGTTCATTATTTCCATCGTGATTGGCCGGGGAGCTTCTTTTATTCGGGCGGGCTGGCGTCGGCTTGCCGCGAGCGGATCGGCGGCCTCGATTTGGTCTATGTCGCGTCTATCTGGACCTACCCGCTGTGGCCGGTGGCGTCCAGTTGCCGGCGCGAGCGGGTGCCGTTTGTGCTCACGCCGCGCAATACGTTTCCCAAAGTGTATTTCGGCCACAAGGCGACCAAAAAGTTTGTCTATATGGAGCTGTTCCAGCGGCGGCTCATCAACCACGCCCGCGCCATCCACTATACGACCGAGGAGGAGGCCGCCGGATCGGCGTATCTGCGCCTGAAGCCGCCGTCCTTTGTCGTGCCGAACGCGGTCGAGTTTCCGGAAGCCGAGCATCTACCGGCGAGCGGCCTGATGCGCGCCCGGCTGGGCATCCCGCAGGATGCGCTGGTTTTTCTGTATATGGGGCGCTTGCACAGCAAGAAGGGCATTGATCTGGCGATCCGCGCGCTGGCGCAGGTTGAGGACGGCGCAACACCGCTGTATTTTGTGATTGCCGGGCCCGATGTGGACTGCCAGCCCGCACTCGAGCAGTTGGTGCGCGATCTCTCGCTTGAGGGGCGTGTGCTCTTCCCCGGCTTTCTGGGCGGCGAGGAGCGGCTGGCCGCGTTGAGTGATACCGATCTATTTGTGCTCACCTCGCAGAGCGAGAACTTTGGCATGGCGGCGGCCGAAGCGATGCTGGCCGGTGTGCCCGCGCTGTTATCGGAGACCGTTCCCTTAAGCAAGGAGGTCGGCGCGGCGGGGTGCGGCTTTGTAGCGTCGCTCGAGGTGGCGAGCATCGCCGATGCGATGCGGCGCGCGGTCACCGGGCGCGCGCACTTGAAGGAGATGGGGCAGAGGGCGCGCGGCCTGATGTCCGAGCGTTATGGAGATCAAGGCGTGGCGCGCTCGATGGTCGCGGCCTTTGAGCGTGTGATGGCGGCGACACACTAGCCGTTGCGCGTGAGCGCGTTCCACGTTGATGTCATTCCTTAGGCCGTCAAAGCGCATTAACGCGCAACGCGCCAACGTCGTAGTATTATATTCGAAGGAAACTGTTCGACGGAGAGTTCATGTACATTTTAGGCATCAATGCTTACCACGCGGGCGCGTCGGCCTGCTTGATCAAAGACGGCCAGTTGATTGGCGCGGTCGAAGAGGAGCGTTTCAACCGGCGCAAATATTGGGCGGGTTTCCCGGCGCAAGCCATTCGCTACGTGCTGGATGCGGCGGGCATCACGGCGTATGATCTGGATCACGTGGGCATTTCGCGCGACCCCAGCGCCAACTTGATGAAGAAGGTGCTGTTCACCCTGTCCAAGCGCCCCAGCCTTGACTTGATTCGCAGTCGTCTGACCGCCGCGGCGGAGGTGCGCGACCCGAAGGTGCGTCTGACCGAGGCGCTCCAACTGGATGCGAAGGCCCTGCGCGCTGACTTTCATAATGTGGAACACCACCGCGCGCACATGGCGAGCGCGTTTTTTGTCTCGCCGTTCAAGGAGGCGGCCATCCTGTCGGTGGACGGGATGGGCGATTTCGTCAGCACGATGTGGGGCAGTGGCCAGGACACGCGCCTCGATGTGCGCGGCACGGTTCACTTCCCGCACTCGCTAGGCTTTCTCTACACGGCCATCTCGCAGTGGCTCGGTTTCCCCAAGTACGGCGACGAGGGCAAGGTCATGGGGCTGGCGCCCTACGGCCAGCCGCGCCACATGGACAAACTGCGGCAGATCATCAGCCCTCAACGCGATGGGACGTTTGAGCTGAACCTCGACTACTTCTCGATACACACCGAGGGCGTCACGATGTCGTGGGAGGACGGCGACCCGGTTTTTGGCAATCTTTATTCGCCCCAATTCTTGAAACTGCTCGGCGAGCCGCGCGTCGCGGCGTCGCTACAGGCCGCGTTGGAGGAGCACGAGTTCAACCTCGTGCGCGCGTTGGAGCGCGAAACGGGCTATAAGACGCTGTGCATGGCCGGCGGTGTGGCGCTGAACAGCGCCTTCAACGGCAAGGTCCTGCCCAACACCGGTTTCACAGACATCTTCATCCAGCCCGCCGCCGGCGATGCGGGCACGGCGCTGGGCGTGTGCTATTATATCTATCATCAGGTGCTGGGCCAGCCGCGCGTCGCCGTGATGCACGACGCCTATACCGGCCCGGCCTACACCAACGGCTCTATCCAGTCCGTGCTGGATCAGCATAGCCTGCATTACGAAAGGCTGGACGAGCAGGCTTTGACCTGCCGGGCGGCGGAGATTGTCGCCAACGGCGATGTGCTGGGCTGGTTTCAGGGGCGCATGGAGTGGGGACCGCGCGCGCTGGGCAACCGCAGTATCATCGCCGACCCGCGCCGCACCGATATGAAGGATGTGCTGAACGCGCGCATCAAGCGCCGCGAGAAGTTCCGCCCGTTTGCGCCTTCTATCGCGCTGGAACATGTCGGCGAGTATTTTGACCAGACCTACCCCGACCCGTTCATGATCAAGGTCTATGGCGTCCTGCCGGAGAAACAGAGCGTGATACCGGCGGTGACGCACGTGGACGGCACCGGACGCTTGCAGACGGTGGATAAGACCGCCGCGCCGCTGTACTGGCAGTTGATTGATGCCTTCCGCGAGCGCACCGGCGTTCCGGTCGTGCTCAACACCAGCTTCAACGAGAACGAGCCGATTGTCTGCACGCCGCAGGAGGCGGTGGACTGCTTCCTGCGGACGAAGATGGACGCGCTGGCCGTCGGCCCGTACCTAATTCAGAAGTGATAGAAGACGCCGAGAGGGGATTTTAGATTTTTGATTTTCGATTGCCAATCTAAAATCTGAAATCAAAAATTGACTCGTGGAGGGATGTTCATGTCGAACTCGGAACTGCACTCCGCCAAAGCGCGAGAGAGAGCAGTTGTAACTGGGGCCGGCGGCTTCATCGGCCACCATCTGGTCAAGTTCCTGAAGCGACAAGGGTACTGGGTGCGCGGCGTTGACCTGAAGGTTCCCGACTATGCCCCGACCGCCGCCGACGAGTTCGTCGTGCTGGATTTGCGCAAGGCCGAGGAAGCTGCGCGCGCCACGCGCGGCGTTGACGAAGTGTACGCGCTGGCGGCGGATATGGGGGGCATGGGCTATATTTCATCGCATCACGCCCAAATCCTGTACCATAACTCGCTGATCAACCTGAACACGCTGGAATCGGCCCGCGTCAATGGCGTCAAGCGCTATCTCTACACCTCGTCGGCCTGCGTCTATCCCGAATTTTTGCAGATGGATGCCAATGTCGTGCCCCTCAAGGAAGAGGACGCTTATCCCGCCCAGCCACAGGACGCCTACGGCTGGGAGAAACTCATCAGCGAGCGGTTGTGCCGCCACTATCACGAAGACTATGGCCTTGAGACGCGCGTCGTTCGTTTTCACAACATCTTCGGGCCGGAAGGCACCTGGGACGGGGGCCGCGAGAAGGCGCCGGCCGCGATGTGCCGCAAGGTGGCGCAAGCCAAATTGACGGGCGACCCGGTCGTAGAGATTTGGGGCGATGGCGAGCAGACACGCTCATTCTGCTATATTGACGATTGTGTTGTCGGCATCACGAAATTGGTGCGCTCGGATCACCGCGAGCCGCTCAATCTGGGGCAAGATCGCATGGTGACCATTAACCAGTTAGCGGACATCGTGGCGGAGATTGCTGGCATCCGAATTGTGAAGAAGCATGTGCCCGGACCTCAAGGGGTGCGTGGCCGCAATTCGGACAACAGCCGCCTGCGCCGGGTGCTGAACTGGGAGCCGCAGATTTCCCTTGAGGCTGGACTTCGACGCACCTACGGCTGGATTGAGGAGCAGGTGCGCGAACAATTGGTAGGGGCGAAGCCGCGCGCATGAATCACCGCGTGAACGAGCAGGGTACGGGCGAAGCCGCGCGCATGAATCACCGCGTCCACGAGCAGGACGCTCGCGCGCCGCTTCACCCCTACCGCACGCGGCTTCGCCCTTACGCCGCGCAACCACGCGACCGGAGGCCGTGAGCCTGCGCGTCCTCGTCGTCACCCTGCTCTACAAGCCGGACGGCGGCCCCAGCGCCCCGCTCTACGCGATGCTTTGCGAAGAGCTGGCGCGGCGCGGCCATGCGGTGACGGTCATCGCCGCCGTGCCGCACTACCCCTCCGGCGCCGTGCCGCCGGAATTTAGCGGGCCATGGATCAGCCGCAGGCAGGAGAACGGCGTGACGGTCATCCGCGTGGCCGTGCCGTCCGCCGACCGCTCTCGTCTCTGGGTACGTCTTATCCAATTCGCCTGCTACCAACTCGGCGCGGCGTGGGCGGGCTTGCGCGAGCCGTACGATGTCGTGCTGGCCGGCAATCCCGCGCTAGAAATCTTCTTGCCGTTCGCCCTGCTGTCTACCCTGCGCCGCAAACCAGCGGTCTTTTCGGTGCACGATGTCTATCCCGATGTGGGCGTGCGGTTGGGCATATTCAAACAGCCAGCCGTCATCAAGGCGGTCGCCGCCCTCGAGCGTTTCTGCTTGAGCCGTTCCGCCCAAGTGCGCATCCTCTCCGAGTCGTTCGCGCCGGGCCTGCGCGCGCTGGGCGTGCCGGACTCCAAGCTAACCCTCATTTACGATTGGGGCGATACCGAACTCATCCAGCCCCTGCCGCGCGATAACCCTTTTGCGCGGGAGCACGGCCTGAGTGACTGTTTTGTTGCGCTCTACGCGGGCAATCTGGGGCTTTCGCAAGGGCTGGAGAACGTGCTGGCGGCGGCTGAACGGCTGGCCGCGCACCCCGACATCCGCTTCGTGTTCGTGGGCGAAGGGAGCGCGCGCCGGGAACTGATGGGACTGGTGGAGCAACGGCAGCTACACAACGTCGTGTTCATTCCCTTTCAACCCCGCGACCGCCTGCCGGAAGTGCTGGCAACAGCCGATGTCTCGCTGGTGGTCTTGCGACGGGGCATCGGCGCCGAATCACTGCCCTCAAAAGTGTTCTCGGCTCTGGCGAGTGGGCGGCCGCTGATCGCCAGTGTGGACGAAGACAGTCCCGCGTGGCGGCTGGTGGAGCGGGCGCAGGCTGGCGTGTGCCTGCCGCCGGAGGATCCCGCGCGGCTGGCGGACGCGGTGCTGGCGCTAAAACAGGACGCGGCCCGGCGCGAGCAGTTGGGGCAAAATAGCCGCGCTTACGCCCTGGAGCATCATTCGCCGCACTCGGCGGCAGAGGCCTTTGAGAAACTGTTGGCCGCGGCGGCCAGAGTTGATTTTAGATTTCCGATTTTTGATTTTAGATTGACAGTCAAAAATCAAAAATCTAAAATTCTTCGTGAGGGGGCATTGACGACCAACCCGATTGAGAATGAGCCTGCCGTCGAAAACATCGCCCGCTGTCCCATTTGCGAGGCTAAGGCGTTCACCGTCTGGATGGACGACGGTAAGCCGACCCGCTATGTGCGATGCCAGAACTGCCGCACGGTTTATGCCGCACCGCGCGCGCCGGCGGCGCGACGCTTCGCCTCGCTGGATCAGACCTTTGGTCTAGGTGAAACAGCCTTTGAGAACGCCGCGCTCCGGCGCGCCACACTCGCGTCGGAGGCGGCGATTATCCAGCGGGTTGTGCGCTCCGGCCGACTGCTGGATGTGGGCTGTGATTTGGGCGACTTTTTCTTGTCGTTCCCCGACCCACTGTGGCAGCGCTTCGGCGTGGAGCTCTCGCCATCTGCCGCGGCTTACGCCGCCGAGCGCCATGCCGCCGAGGTTCGCCCCGGCACCATTCATCAGGCCGCCTATCCCGACCAGTTCTTTGATCTGGTGACCATGATAGACATGCTATACTATCTTGACAAACCGCAGGCCGATTTGAAAGAAGTGGCGCGGGTGCTGAAGCCGGGTGGATTTCTGGGGATTGAAGTTCCCGGGCAAGCCTACCAACTCCTACGCAGCCGGGGCATACTGTGCTGGTTGTTGGAGCGGCAATGGACACGCCTGCGCACCGATTCAGCGTACCTGTTCTGGCCCAACCCGCTGGGCCTACTGCGGCTGTTGAGGCGCAGCGGCTTTCGCATGGTGGGCTGGTACGCCATGCCAAGCCCAACACAGCCCAACTCTGTGCAGAAGGTTCTGTCCTCCCTCTATTTCAACACGATCATGCGGCTGGCGCGCCGCTCGGTTGGCGTGATGACGCTGGTGCCCAAGTATCTGTGCATTGCCCAACTGGAGCCGCAACCGCTCGTGGCCGCGCATCCGGCCACCGACAACAGCAAGCGCGTGGTTCTGCTGTCGTCGCGGAAAAGCACGTACGGGGCGCAGGTCTTGCGCGCGGCGCAAAAGGCCGGCCTGCCCATCACCGCAGTCATCGTCGAGGAAACGGTATCGCGCGGCGGCTGGAAGCGGTTTGGCCTTTATCTGAAAAGGTACGGCGCAATAGCGGTGGTGTTCCGCACCATCGAGCACCGCATTTCCGAAATAGGCCGCAAGTTCAAGGGCGAGAGACCGCTGGAGACGATTGAGCAGGCGGCGGCGGCGACAGGCGTTGCGCTGGAGAATGTGAGCAGTCTGAACAGCGCCGAGGCGCACGACCACATTCGCCGCTGGCGTCCCAGCCTCGCCCTGCTGGGCGGCACCCGCATCCTGAACGCCAAAACGATTGACCTGTTGCCGTTGGGTATCCTGAATTCACACCCGGGCCTATTGCCAAAATATCGCGGCAACTACTGCAACCGCTGGGCGCTGCTCAACAACGACGACTGTGGCGTCAGTGTATATCAACTGGAAGCCGGTCTGGATACCGGGCCCATGCTGGCGAAGCAGGTTGTCTGCCGCGAGCGCGGAGAGTGGTGCACGAACTTTGAACGGCGCATCACGGCTCTGGGCGCAGAATTCGTCGCTGTAACCGCCGAGCAGTATCTATCCGGCCAGGTAAGGCCGGTCGAGCAAGTCTTGACCGAAGGGCAGATGTACGGGCTGATGCCTATATTCACCAACCTTCGGCTCTATTACCGGTTGTGGGCAGAGGATCGCCGGCGACAGCAACCCGAACAGAAGTAGCCGCGCCATGAACGCCGATTGTTTTGCCGAGTGGCTCTCCCGTCAGGGCCATGAGGTGACGCGCACCGCCAGCAGTTATTGGGTTCAGGCCGGTCCGCGCATTTATCAAGCGTTCCCCTATCACTGGCTGATTGAGCCTGCGGAAGATGAGCTGACGGATTTACTCAAACGGCAGCGCGCGATTGCCCTGCGCTATTCGACCCCCTTTGAAGCCTCGCAGGGGCAGGTCAGCTACCACGTGGTGCTGGCCAACAAGCCGTACACAGCGGCGAGCCTAAGCAAGAAAGCGCGCTATGATGTCAACCAGGGGCTGAAGCATGTCCGCGTCGAGCCGATCGCTTTCGCCCGCCTGGCGGAGGAGGGCTGGCGACTGCGGACGGACACGCTCGCCCGTCAGGGGCGGAGCGGGGCCGAAAGCCGCGAGGGGTGGCGGCGGCTGTGCATGAGCGCGGAGGGACTGCCCGGTTTTGAGGCTTGGGGCGCCATCCATCAAGGAGAACTGGCGGCGGCGCTGTTGGCCTTCACGCTCGACGACTGTTGCAGTATCCTTTACCAGCAGAGCCTATCAGCGCACCTGAAGCATGAGGTCAACAACGCGCTCGCCTTCGTGTTCACAGGCGAGGCGCTTGGCCGCGCAGGCGTATCGCGCGTGTTTTACGGCTTGCACTCGCTCGACGCGCCCGCCAGCGTGGATGAGTTCAAGTTTCGTATGGGCTACGAGCCACAGCCCGTGCGTCAGCGCGTCGTGAGCCATCCATGGCTGGCGCGGTTCTTCACGCCGGCCAGCCACCGCTTGATCAAGCAGTTGATGCGCCGCAGGCCGAATAGCCACAGCCTGCCGAAGGCCGAAGGCATCTTGCGCTTCTATCTCGAAGGCCGGCGTCCGGCGCAGGAGCAGGTGTGGCCGGAGGCCCTAGCGCGCCACCCGTCCGAGCCGAACGCCGCCGCATCGCGCACGACATGAGAC
>JACQEC010000126.1 GCA_016200765.1 Chloroflexota bacterium
ACCAGAAACGCCGGGCCGATGAACGCCCAGACCTGCGCCGCCATCGCCAGAGAAATGAACGTGGCGATGAGCAAGATGCCGAGTGATTTTCTGCTCCTTCGAAGCGCTTCGAGGGTTGAAGCTGGCCTGTGTTTGTGGTTGCCTGCGATCATACGATTTCTCCTCCGAAAGAGTCGTGCAAGGGGTACAGCGATAATATACGCTTATCTCTCAATTTGCAAATCTTGCGTCAACGCCAAAATAGACGCGGCCCTGGCGGACTGCGTCGGACGTCATCACAGTTGCTCAAGCGGCCTAGTCACCACTGACATCCTCACGCTCGTTCGCGATTTTACCATTGTTTGCAAGGCGAAGCAAATCGAGTTTTGCCCCGCTTGCTCCCTGTAGGGCTTTCCCAAAGGCCGCCACGTCGGATGAAGCGCGGCATCGGTTGGAAACCGACGCCGCGCTCGGCTTATGGCGAATCCACAAAGATCGGATCCACGCCGACCACCAGCGCGTGCGGGTCCGCCGTGTACGTCGCGCCGCTCATGGTTGTGACCGTGACCGAGGTCGCGCCGGTTGACAGGTTCACCGTCGTTGTCTGTGTGGCCCACAGCGTATAGACCGTGCCAACCGCCTTCTGGAACTGGTAGCCCGTGACGCCGGCGCCCAAATTTAAGGTTGCCAGTGGGATGGTTCCGTTCAGCTTCTGCGCGGTCAGCGCAAAGTAACTCTCGGCCAGTCGCGGCCCGGTGGTCGTCAACACCAATCCGGGCAGCATCTGGTCGGCCCAGTCAAGGTAGCGCTCGAACACATTATAGCGCGCCCCTTCGCCACCCGCCATCATCATCAACTCGGCGGTATCCTGCGCGTGAGCCAACTCGTCGGCGGCGGTTGCCGGCTCTGGCTTGTGGTTAGCCAGCTCCCAGATCTCCAACGGTTTGTTGATGCGGTTCGGCCCGCGCAGCCAGCGCGTCACAGTCGGCAGGCTCGCGGGCGGCCCGTAGTAGTGGTACTGGAACGCATCCATACTGTACTGGTGTTGCACCTCCAGCGGCCACCAACTCTGGATCGCGTACACCGCGTTTGACAACTGCAAGGTCGTCGTCAAATCGTACTCGGTCAGGATGGTTGTCGTGATGACCTGATTGGCCAACGTAATGGCTTCTTGCACCTGACCCGACAGGTAGAGGTCATTCGCGACAACCAGCGCCAGCGCCGAACTGGCTATGCCGCTGTTCTCCACCATAGCGCTGTTGTCGGCCCCTTTGATCGTCGTATACGCCAGATCGAGCAGTGAGAAATAGTTGGCCGGCGTGTCCGCCCACTGCGTGGTGGACACCGCCTCGTCCTCCAACGAGTAGCGTGTGACGCGCCCCTTCAAGTGCGACACGAGATTCCCCACAAAGTCCAGATAGCCGCCCAGGTCCGTCGGATAGGTGGACGCCTGCGTAGACGTCTGGCGCGCTTGAATGTGCACAACCACATCCAGGTTGCAAGCGCGCATGGTGTTGATCTGGCTGTCTATCTGGACGTAGGTGTAGGTGCCCCCGATGTAAATGTCGCCCCACACCGCAAAAAGCACCGTCGGGATGCTTTTGTCGGCTTGCAGTGCGACGCAATACTGCGCGGCCGCGTTGGAATCAACCTGCGCGCCAAAAAAGACCGCGTTGGTTGGCGTCGGGATGGGCGTTGGCGAGTTGGTCGCCGTCGGCGTGAGCGTGGGTGGCCGCGGCGTCTTGGTCGCTGTCGCCGTGGCAGTGTCGGTTGGGGTGGCGGTGAAGGTCGCCGTAGCCGTTGCGGTCGGCGTGCCCGTATCGGTGGGCGTCGCTGTGATTGTGGGCGTCGCGGTATTCGCCGGAGTCGGCGTCACCGTGGGGGTGCCGGTCGCCGTGGCGGACGGGATGCGCGTATTGGTCGGAACCAGAGTCGGAGTTGGCGAGTTGGTTGGCCGCGGCGTCACAGTAGGTATCACCGCGTCGCCGACGCTGACGACGCCCGACGCTACTGGCCCGATCAGCGTGTAATAGGAATAGTCCCCTTTAATCGCGAACGTTAGCGTGTACGATTGGCCGGGCAGTAAGGTACCGCTGTCCCACGGGCCGGATGCCAGCGCGCGGGGCTGCGCAGTCGCCATCGGCATTTGAACCTGCGCCCCGCTCGTGACTGCGAAATTGTTCATCACCACCGGCAACATCATCTTGTACGGTGGGTAAATGAACAGTTGTGTAGTGGTCGTCGCGTAGTTCGTCCACACCACGTTGGAGCCGATCGAGATCGTGATGACCGACGGGTTCAGTCCGGCGTCGGTGATGGTGACCGGCACGGTGGTTGTGAAAACAGCGGCTAATGCGCGAGCCGAACGCAAAGCGGGGTTGCTCGCCGCGCCCTCAAACTGCGTGGCCGAGACAGACGGCAGTAGCGCGATGCATAAGATAGCCAGCGCCAGCACGCCGTACGCGGCAAATGCCGGCAGAATAATTTTTGACCGGTGACGATAGTCCATCGAATACCCGCGAAGCATTGAAGATGGCCGTCTTGTGAGGCCATCTGTCCTGCACAAAGCGCCCCAACGTCACAGCCCATGACGAACCCAGTCGTTCCCCATTTCAATATTATAAGGCATCGAGCAGAACGGCAAGGGTACCTTACCCCTATGCGGTGGTATTTCCCAAAGTCGTTAATGACGACATTCGCTCCCGCTGGCAGCAGCAGTATCGCGGGGTCAAATCCGGCGGCCCTGGGTGGCGGATATGGCTAACCCCCGTTGCTGCGCGACATGCCATGACAGCAGGCCGCCGGCGTACCACATTTAAAGATATAACGCGCCAACCCGTCAACGGGATACGGCTCCTGGTGTCTGCTGGTTCAGGTACTCCCGCACCACCTGCCAGCGCTTCACCTTACCAATGTACGTGCGCGGCAGGTCTTTCGTGAACTCCACCCCGCGCGGCACAAGGTAGTCGTCCAACCGCGCCCGCGCAAAGGCGATCAACTCGTCGGGCCGCGCGCGCTCGCCTTCCTTCAGAATGACAAACGCCCGCGGCTCGTTGCCTACCGGCACCACCACTACCTCGCGCACCTTCGGGTGCTCGTAGAGCACCTCCTCGATATCGCGTGAGTAGATTGGCCGCTTAGAAAACGTCGGGGCCAGCGGGTACCAGATGTTCGCCCGCCGGTCAATGATCTGGAAGTAGCCGTCTTCGTCCATGCGCGCCACGTCGCCGGTATGCAGCCAGCCCTCGCTGTCAATCGCGCGCGCCGTCGCCTGCTCGTCGCCCCAATAGCCCCGCATTACTTGCGGCCCGCGCACACACAACTCGCCGATCTCGCCCGGCGGAAGCGCGCGCCCGTCCTGCAAATCCACGATGCGCGCCTCAGTCGAAGGCAGCGGGATGCCGATGGAGCCAATCTTGACCTCGCCGCTCATCGGGTTGGCGTGCGTGACCGGCGACGCTTCGGTGAGGCCGTAGCCTTCCACCAGCCGCCCTCGCGTCAGCCGCACAAACGCCTCGGCCACCTCGACCGGTAGCGGCGCGGAGCCGCACAGGCACGCGCGCACTGAACTGAGACGGTAGCGGCGCACGTTGGGGAAGTTGTTGATCGCCACGTACATTTCGGGCACGCCGGGGAATATCGTGGGGCGTTGGTCGCGGATTGTCTCCAACACTTCCCGCGTGGCAAAGGTCGGCAGTAAGATCATGGCCGCGCCGAAAAAGGCTGACAGGTTGAGACAGGCGGTTAGCCCGTACAGATGGGTAAACGGCAGAGCGGCCAGCACCCGCTCCTGCCCGTCGCGCGCGTCCGCGTACCAATGGCGCGTCTGGATAGCGTTGGCAACCAGATTGCCGTGCGTGAGCGTCACACCCTTGGGCGCGTCGGTCGTGCCGGTCGTGTACTGAACCATCGCCACATCGTCCGGTGCCACGGGCACATCGGGCGAAACGGTGGACTGATGTTTGAGCAAGCCTTGCAGCCAGTGCGCGCCCGGCTCCGCGCGCAAGTCCACGCGATGGCCTTCGCGCGCCTCGCGCGTGATGGTGAAGGCCAGCCGCTTGAGCGGCGGCAGGTACTCTTTCAGGTGGGTGACGATGACATGCTTGATACCGGCGCGCGCCGCGACTGTTCCGACCGTGTGGTAGAACTTGCTCAAGGTGACGATCACCTGCGCGCCGCACTCGACCACGACTTGCTCCAACTCGGCGGCGCTCGCCAGCGGGTTATACGGCACCGCCGCCGCGCCCGCCTTCAGCACGCCGTAATAACAGAAGACCATCTGCGGCGTGTTGGGCAGCAAGAGCACCACCCGCTCGCCCTTGCGCACGCCGAGGCCGATCAGGGCGTTGGCAAACTGGTTCGCCAGATCATAGATCTGCTGCCACGTCAAGGTCGCGCCGTAGAAGATGGTGGCCGGGCGCCGCCCATAGCGCCGCGCCGCCGAGCCGACAAACCGGTGTAGGGGCTGATGGGGCAGGATGATCGTCGGCGGCACACCCGGCTCGTAGTTCTTTAACCAGGGCCGCTCGCGCTTCAGCCCCGCCTGAAACTGCTCGCGCGCCTGCCGCCAAGCAGGCGCGGTCGGGCCGAGAAAGCGCTGGATCGCGCGGTTCACCGCGTCTGCGCGCTCCAACTGCACCAGATGCGCCGAAACCGGGATGATGACCTCCTGTGCAGTCGGAATCTGCGCGGCCACTGCGCCATAGGCTTCCTGCGGAAAGACAAAATCGCGGTGTCCGCGAATCACCAACGTCGGCGACTTGATTTGGCCGAGCGCACTGCCATCCCAGACCTTGAGCGCGTTCTCATAATAGGCTCGCAGGCTGTGCGCGGGCGCATAGACGTTTCGCATGAAGCGGCTCATCAGCGGCTGCATCAGGCGCGTCGGCACACGGAACGCCGCCCGCAGCAGGCGGCTCAACTCGAACGTGCGCGCCGTGCCGACCAGCACCAGCCGCTCGACCCGCTCCGGGTACCGCGCGGCGTAGGCGGCGGCGACCGCCCCGCCAAACGAGTGGCCGAACAGGACAAAGGTTGGCGCGGCCTGTGTCTCGCGCAGCACCGCGTCGAGGTCGGCGAGCATCTCTTCTAGGGTATAGCGCGTGCGCGGCTTGTCCGAGCGCCCGTGCCCGCGCAGGTCGGGCGCGATGATGCGGTAGTCCTCCGCGAAGAACGAAATCTGCGCCTGCCACTGCGCGGCCTGCCCGCCGAAGCCGTGCAGGAAGACCATCGTGCCCTGCGTCAGCCCCGGATCAATATCAATCACGCTCAAGCGCACCGGCGGGTCCGCTGACGCGACGACATCACGGCGATAGAGTTCAAGGTCTATATGCACAGCGCGGCTCCCTGCCCCATCTTACGCAAGCATTATTGAGATTGAAGCCATGAATGTGACACGGTGGCTCATCTATGAGCCGCTCTTTCTGCGATCAAACAGCCGTCTCGCCTTCAACTGGAAGCGCGGCAACGTGCCCGTCTCGACAACCTGCACGCGCGGGCGCAGGTAGAGGCTCTGTTGGACCCGGCTCGCCAGCGCCTGTGCGACGCTTGCGCCGTCACCGTAGGCCACCTCGACGTTGATCGCCATCTCGTCCAACTCCCCCTCGCGCGTAACCTCGATGTTGAACTCGGTGATTGCCTCAAACTCGCGCACGAGGTTTTCAATCGCCGATGGAAAGACGTTCACCCCGCGCACCGTTACCATATCGTCCGCGCGCCCGATGATGCCGCCCGCCATGCGCGCAAACGTGCGCCCGCACTCGCATCGCGCATCATCCAGCCGCACCCGGTCGCCGGTGCGGTAGCGGATCAGCGGCATCCCCAGCCGCCCCAGATTGGTCACGACGAGTTCACCCTCTTCGGCCGGTCGCTCGGTTTGTGGGTCAATCACCTCAAAAATGAACTCGCCCTCATTCAAGTGAACGCCACTGCGCGCCGCGCACGAGAAGCCCGTCGCGCCAACCTCGGTCGCGCCGGTGTGGTCGAAGCATTGCGCGTGCCATGCCTCCTCGATGCGCTGGCGCGTGCCGGGGATGCTTGCGCCGGGCTCGCCCGCGTGGATTGTCACGCGCATCGCGCTCTGCGAGAGGTCTACGCCATCCCGCCGCGCCACCTCGGCCAGATGCAGGGCATATGTCGGTGTGCAGACCAAGACCGTCGCGCGGTTCTCGATGATCGCCTGCAAGCGCTGCTCACTGGTCAGCCCGCCGCCGGGGATGCTCATCAAGCCCGCGCGCCGCGCCGACTCGTACGCGCTCCAGAAGCCGATGAACGGCCCGAAGCCAAACGCGAAATACGCGCGGTCACCCGCCCCCACGCCCGCCGCGCGATAGACCGCGCCCCAGCAGTTCAGCCACCACTCCCACGACTCGTCGGTGTCCAGCCAGCGCAAGGAGCGGCCGGTCGTGCCAGAGGTCTGGTGAAATTTGACATAGCGGTCGAGCGGGTAGGTCAGATTCGTGCCGAAGGGAGGGTGCGCTTCCTGATCGGCCACCAGTTCCGACTTGGTCGTAAACGGCAGGCGGCGCAGGTCGTCCAATGATCGCATATCGCCGCCTGCGCGCAGACCCGCGCCAGCCAATTTGCGCTGATAGAAATGGTTAGACGCCAGCACGGCATCGCACAGCTGCCGCAGTTTCGCCAACTGAATTTGCTGCAGCGTCTCTCGCGGCGCAGTTTCAACCTCCGGAACAATGGCCTGAACCGTCATAGGCGATCTGCCTCTACGCGGTGAACCGTAATCACACGGCCATTGTAGTTGAATGTATCGCGGCGCGTCAACAGCAGTCAGCGCAAAACACAAAGTCGTTGGGGCGATGTAACGGCCAAGTCTCAACCCCCTATCGCCGTCACTGCGCGCCGTTTCTCCCCTCTCCCATACCTGGGAGAGGGGCCGGGGGTGAGGGGCTTCGCCCTCACCGCCTGCGCTCTCACGCCTTGCCCGCCGGTCACCGCCGTCGCGCTCTCGCTCCCCTCTCCCATCCTTGGGAGAGGGGCCGGGGGTGAGGCTCCTGCCCTCATGCTATAATTCCGCGCGATGCCAATCCTTTTCCTCACTCTGGTTCTATGGTTAGCCTCATGCGCGCCGGTCACACCCGCGCCACCCCCGCCGACCGCGCTAGTACCCATAGCATCACTGACGCCCACCTCCATACCCACTGTCCAACCCACCGCGACCGCAACCCTGACCCCAACGACCACCCCAACAACTACAGCCACACCCTCGCCTACCGCAACCACCACAGCCACGCCTTCCCCGGCACCCAGCCCCACGCCGACCTCCCTGCCGCCTCTGCCACCCGCGCCTACATTGCCCGCGGGGCAGACTCGCGAGGTTGGCGGCGCGCCGATGGTGGTCGTGCCGGCCGGTGAGTTCCTGATGGGCAGCGCATCGGACCCGCTGGCGTTCGGGCACGAGACGCCCCAGCACCGCGTCCACCTCGACACCTTCTGGCTCGACCAGTTCGAGACCACCAATGGGCTATACGCGCGATGCGTGGCCGCCGGCGCGTGCCGCCCGCCCGCGCAAAACCGCTCCAACATACGGGCGAATTACTACAGTGTGGCAGAGTTCGCCGATTACCCGGTCATCTATGTCTCGTGGAGCGATGCCGAAGCCTACTGCCATTGGGTCGGTAAGCGACTGCCGACGGAGGCCGAGTGGGAGAAGGCGGCGCGCGGACCCGCCGCGGCCATCTATCCCTGGGGCAATGCATTTGATGCGCGCCACCTCAACTCGATTGAGGGCGGGCCGGGCGATACGACCCGTGTAGGCAGTTACCCTGTTGGCGCAAGCGTCTACGGAGCGCAGGATATGGCAGGCAACGTCTGGGAGTGGGTTGCCGACGTGTATCAGAGCGACTACTATCGCATCTCTCCGGCGGCTAACCCGCCGGGGCCGGATAGAAGCCTGCCGCCTTCGGAAGCGATTGGCGTCCTGCGGGGTGGCGCCTGGAACAACGACCTGCGCGCTGTGCGCGCCGCTAACCGCCTGAACTACTTTCAGCGGCACGTTGGCTTCGAGGCCGGTATCCGATGCGCTTGGAGCGGGTGAAGGGCGTTAGCGCGTTGTGCGTATCGCGTCTTTACCGCCTCGCGAGTTTCTCCAACCCGGAACGCGCTCACGCGCAACGCGGCTGGCCTATTTCATGCGGCAAGCGAAGAAGATGGCAATATCGTTGTTGTTGTAGTACTGGTCGTTGTAGCCGCAGAAGCTGAAACCCTGCTGTTGATACAACTGGATCGCCGGGTGGTTCTTCGGCTCGGTCTCTAGCATGAGCGCCCGTATCTGCTCCTGCTCTGCCCACAAGTGAGCCATCCGCAAGAGCGCCTTGCCAATGCCGTGACGGCGATACTGGCGGTCCACGACCAGATGGTTAATCCACCCGACGTTCTGCCACCGCCGCACGGTCATGTCGAGGAAGCCGAGCACCTCTTCGGCATGGTCAGCGACCAGAAAGCACTCGTGCCGCGCCCAATCCAGCCGCAGGCGCTCCCCATCCAGCGGGGCCTTGACGACGACCGGCCGGGGCAAGCGCGTGAACTGAAAGACGGCGTCAACGCGGTTCGCGCCGACCTCGGCCTGCATCTGCCAGACGTGATCGGTCTCGTATGCGTTATCCAGCGCCATGCAGGATTTCAGATCGCCCGCGGTTGCGATTCGGATTTGCATCGTCAGCCGGTCGTGATCGGGAACCGACCGGCGGTAAACTTCTGGCTAAGCGCCCCGGCCAGATTATCCCCATTCTTCACCACATACAACGGCACACTGCTATACAACAGCGCGGCCTTCACTTCATTACTATTACCGGCCGGCCCGCCGAAGCTCTGCGCGTCTACCACAGCCGCTACCGGTTGCAGGCTGCGCCGGGCCATGTCGCGCATCAGCCCCACCCAGTCCGTCCAGACCGAAGGCGTCACGACCACGACCGTAACGTTGCGCCCGAAGGTGCGGCCTTCGGTGGCCAGCACCTCCGCGATGGGCACGGTGCCCACCGCGCGGATGACAGCCAGCGCCTCAAGGATTTTGTTGAGTTGCCGCTCGCCGCGGTCGGCCATGATGACCTCGCGGCGTTGCCCGTATGTGATCAAGCCGACCGACTTGCCTTTGGCGAGGAAGTGCTTTGCGATGGAAGCGGTCACGACCACGCCATATTCTTCAGTGGTTGGCTCAATCTCTGTATGCGCCTGTGCCACCCACAGCGGCAAGATCGTTGTGTCCTCCGCTTCGCTCTTGGGTGCGCCGGTCTGCACACCCTTATCCATGTCGAGGAAGAGCCAGATGTCGGCGCTGGGGTCAAGCTCAAATTCCTTGACAATCAGCCGGTCGTGGCGTGCGGTGGACTTCCAGTGGATGCGGTTGAACGAATCGCCGGGATAGTATTCGCGCACGCCGGCCACATTGGTCGTGATGTGGTGGGTGCGCCGCTGCAGCGCCTCACCGCCGGTCAGGCGGCCAATCGGCGGCGCGAAGGTGGGCAGATCAACCGTCTGCGGCCAAACGACGAGGTGCTCGACGACGTTCAACGTGCGCGTGCTCTCGAAGATGCCGAACGGGTCACTGCTCCGTAATGTGATCGGGCCGAGTGTGAACCGCCCGCGCTGCATACAGACCGTGCGCACAATCCAACTGCGCTGTCCCTGCCCCGGCAAGAAATCAATCACACGGCCGGCGGCATGGTTCGGCAAATCGGAATGGTCGCGCACCTCCACCCATAACTTCGGCAGGGTGCCGGGGTTGTGCAATACCAGTCGTTCTTCATGGATGCGCCCGACCTGCGTGCGCAGGGCGCGCTCATGCCGCTCCAGCGTCACCCAGCGCAGGCTGTACCACGTCCACAGAAAACTCAACCCGATCACCGCGCCCATCAGATAAGCGAGTTGCGAGAACAGGTCGCGGCCTGTCGCCAGCGCCGCGCCAATCAGAAAGCCGAAGAGCAGGAACGGCTTGAGGTTAAGTTTCACGCCCTTGCCCTGACCCGCGAGCCGGGCACCGGGATCGTGTCCAGCACTTCTTGCACCACCTGCGAGGGGTTGACGTTCTTCAGGCGCGCCGCCGGGCTGATGATCATGCGGTGCGCCAGCGTCGGGATTGCCAGCGCCTTGATGTCGTCGGGAATCGCGTACTCGCGCCCCTGTATCGCCGCGCGCGCCTGCGCGGTGCGGTAGAGCGCCAGCGAGCCGCGCGGGCTGGCGCCGAGATAGATGTCCGGGTGTTTGCGCGTGGCGGTCACGACGCTGACGATGTACTCTTTGAGCGCCTGATCGAGGTGCACGTCGCGCACGCGCTTCTGCGCGGCCAGCAATTCCTCCACGCCGAGTACCTGTTGCAATGATTCAATCGGGTGCGTGTGCTGTTGCGCGTCGAGCACGGCAATCTCGTTCGCCGCCGATGGGTAGCCGATGCTCAAGCGAACCAAGAAGCGGTCAAGCTGCGCCTCCGGCAGGGGAAACGTGCCCTCGTATTCAATCGGGTTCTGGGTCGCCAGCACGAGGAACGGGTCCGGCATGGGATAGGTCACGCCGTCCACCGTCACCTGATGCTCCTCCATCGCTTCCAGCAGGGCCGACTGTGTTTTGGGTGTGGCGCGGTTGATCTCGTCGGTCAGCACAATCTGCGTGATGATGGGGCCGGGTCGGAACTCAAACTGGCGGGTCTGCTGGTTGAACACCGAGATGCCTGTCACATCGCTGGGCAGGAGGTCGGGCGTGAATTGGATGCGCTTGAACTCACAGCCGATGGAGCGGGCAATGGCTTTGGCCAGCATCGTCTTGCCCACGCCGGGCACATCTTCGATCAGGACGTGGCCGCGGCAGATGAGCGACACCAGCGCGAGGCTCACTTCGGCGCGCTTGCCCACAATCACGCGCTCAACATTGTCAATAATCTGGTTGGCCATCCGTTGAACGTCTTGCATGAGTCTCCTTATGAATGACGAGCGCTAGCCTTCAGGGTCGGGTAAGCGATGCTATAACGCAGATTCGTAGGGGCGAAGCAACGGCCATGCCTCAGCCTGTTTAGCAACAAGATGGCTGGCCGTGGCTTCGCCCTTCCCCGCCACGGCCACGCCTCAGCCCCCCGGTCGCCGTCGTTGCGCGCTGTTTCTCCCCTCGCCCCCGACTGGATCGGGGGAGAGGGGTTGGGGGTGAGGGGATGGCTGGCCGTGGCTTCGCCCTACCGCACATGATATAACGTCTCCGACGATTCTGCGTCATACCCAGCGAGGGGATTATACCATGAAATAAAGTCCCTGCCTGTGCTATAATCCGCCTCATGAGCGAGCCAAGCCTCGACCGCTACGTGCGGCAAACGATTTTCCCCGGCGTGGGTGTTGAAGGCCAGCAGAAACTACTGGCCGCGAAGGCTGTCGTGATAGGCTGTGGCGCGCTGGGCAGTAGCATCGCCAACCTGCTGGCGCGCGCCGGGGTCGGGCGGTTGGTGATCGCCGACCGAGACTTTATTGAGTTGAACAACTTACAGCGGCAGGTATTATTTGACGAGGATGATATCGCCCGCAATCTGCCCAAGGCCGTCGCCGCCGCCGCAAAACTCCGCCGGGTGAACTCGCAGATCACGATTGAGGCGATGGTCACCGACGTGAACAGCGAGAACATCGAAGGGCTGATTCAGGGCGCGGACGTGGTGCTGGACGGCACGGACAACTTCGAGACGCGCTACCTGATTAACGACGCCTGCGTCAAGCACGGCATCCCGTGGGTCTATGGCGGCGGCATCGCCAGCACGGGCATGACGCTGACGGTGCGCCCCGGCCAGAGCGCCTGCTTCCGCTGTCTGCACCGCCGCGCGCCGCGCCCCGGCACGCTGGCGACGTGCGACACGGCGGGCGTGGTCGCGCCCATCATTCAGGTCGTCAGCGCGTGGCAGGTGGCCGAAGCGATGAAACTATTGACTGGGCAGGGCACACTGAACGAGGGGCTGATGCACTTTGATGTCTGGGAGAACCGTTTTGAGCAGTTTAGGTTAAACCGATTGCCCGATTGCCCGACCTGTGTCCAGCGGCGCTTCGA
>JACQEC010000051.1 GCA_016200765.1 Chloroflexota bacterium
GATGACCGCGCCGAGCGTATCTTGAACCACGCCGACGACCGCGAGGCTCTGCTGGGCGCAGTGGTCGCCGACATCGCGCGGTCACCGGCCATCGAGGCGTGCCTCAATGAAGCGGGCCGCTACATCGAGAAAGCGAAGGCGCTGCTGGGCGATTTGCCCGACAACGACGTGAAAGCGCTGATGTGCGATCTGGCTGATTTTGTGATCAAGCGCAGAGCGTAAAACGCGGGGCGCGGGAGAAGTGGCGTCCAACGCAACTTCGCTCCCCTCGCGTTTGACGTGTCCGCTGGCTACTCGGCTGTGCTAAACGGTGAATCCCACGCTCTCGATCATCATCGTCTCGTGGAACGTGCGCGAGTGGCTGTGCGCCTGCCTGCAATCCATCGAGCGGACGCGCGGCGATCTGAATCTCGAAGTGATTGTGGTGGATAGCGCATCGGCAGATGGCAGCGCGGCCATGGTGCGCGCGGATTTCCCGGCGGTGCGACTGATCGCGGCATAGCCGTTGCGCGCGGCGACTTCCTCCTCTTGTTGAACCCTGACACCGAAATCATCGCGGGCGCACTGCAAGCGATGGCGGCTTACCTGCGCGCCCACGCGGCTATGGGTGTGGTAGGGCCACAATTGCTCAATCGTGACGGCACCGTGCAGTCATCGCGCCGCCGTTTCCCGACCCTGCCGACAGCCCTGCTTGAAAGCACGCTCCTCCAACGCTGGTTTCCTCACAGCCGCGTCCTAACCCGCTACACCGTGGACGACCAAAGCGACGCCGTGACACAGGAGGTTGACTGGCTGACCGGCGCGTGCCTGCTGGCGCGGCGCGGGCAAGAGCAGTGAGCAGGTAATCCCCCAGCGCCACATCCGCTTTCAATCGTCCAAGGTCCGCTACTTCCGCAAACATCATGGCGCCTTGCAGGCCGGCCTCTTGCGAGCCTTCCTTATCGGGACGTACGTCTATCAGTTGGCAGAAGAGTTCGCCAAGTGGCTGGTTGGCCACAAACGATCTCTGCGGCGCGAGCGCATCGCGGCGTACTGGCTCGTCCTCAAGTCCGGTCTGCGCGCATGAACGTTGCGCTGATAACAGGCGAGTTCCCGCCGATGCAGGGCGGCGTTGGCGATTACACCCGCGAGTTGGCGCGGGAGTTTGCCCGGCGCGGCCTGACGGTGACTATCATCACCGGCCAGCCCCCGCCGACCGCCGGCACCGCCAGCCCCGCCGAATCGTATGCCATCCGCTATGCGCCACTCACGCGCTGGCGCTCTCTCCCGCAAGTCGCCGACTTGACACGCGATTGCGCGCTCGTACACATTCAATATCAGGCCGCGGCTTATGGCATGACCCCGCCCATTCACTTCTTGCCGCGCTACCTGCACTGGAAAAACCGCGCGGGCAAGATCGTCGTGACCTTTCACGACCTGAAGGTGCCGTATCTCTTTCCCAAGGCGGGGCGGTTGCGCTGGCAAGCACTGATGCTGCTGGCAAACTCGGCAGACGCGGTGATAGCGACCAACCCAGAGGACGCGCAGACGCTCGCACACAGCGCCCGCCTGCGCGCACTGCGCACGATTCCGATTGGCAGTAATATTCACCCTGCGGAACAGCAGCCTGCCAGCCGGAACGCTGCGCGCGCCGTGCTGGGTGTTGCAGACGACGAAATCCTCCTGTGTTATTTCGGATTTCTGAATGCGAGCAAGGGCGGGGAGACACTGGTTAGGGTTTTGGAGAAAGTGATTCAAGCGGGGTATAATTCGCGCTTATTGATGCTGGGCGGTGAGGTTGGAGCCAGCGACCCGACCAATGCGGCCTACGCTCAGCGCATAAAGACCCTCTTGCGCGAACGAGGGCTTGCCGAACGAGTGATTTGGGCTGGATACCGGTCGGCCGGCGAGGTGTCGGCGCTGTGGCACGCCAGCGACATCGCGGTACTGCCGTATGCCGATGGCGTCTCCCTGCGACGCGGCACGCTGATGGCGGCGCTGGCCCATGCAATGCCCATTGTCACCACCGCGCCGCGCGCGCCAGTATCTCAACTTAGGGATGGAGATAACATCGCGCTGGCACCGGCTGGCGATGGTGAAGCGCTGGCCGCCCGAGTGCAGGCGCTGATTGCGTCACCCGCCCTGCGCGAGCGATTGGCGCAGGGGGCGGCGCAGTTGGCGCAATCATTTACGTGGCCGCGCATAGCCGACCAACACCTAGAATTGTATCGCGAGGTCGTTCATCAAGCGACTATTTGATCTGGGCAAACTGCTGATTAGCGCCGGACTGCTATCGTTTGTGTTGCTGCAGGTGGGCGTGCAGGAGACCTTGCAAAAGCTCCGCTCGGCCGATTTCGGTCTGCTGGGGCTGGCGCTGGCTTTGTTCATGTTTGGGGTCTACCTGCGCACCTTTCGTTGGCGCGCCCTGCTGGCCGACCGCGGCCTGCACGTGCCGATCCGCACGCTCACCCAACTCTATTTCATCGGTCAGTTTTTCAATACCTTTCTGCCGACCGGCTTCGGCGGCGATGTCGTGCGCGTCATCGAGCTGAACCGCCACGGCGTCAGCAAAGCCGAATCGGTCAGCACGGTGTTCCTCGACCGGCTGACTGGACTGCTGGCCTTCTTCTTGATGACGCTGGCCGCCCTGCCCTTTGCCGGCGCTTTGATTCCCGCCGAAGTGCGCTGGGTGCTGGTTGGGTTGGGGATCGCAGGCGTCGTCGGCACGGGGTTGATGTTCGAGCATCGCTTCACAACGCCGCTGATAGATCGGCTATTCATGCGGGTCAGGTTTCCGCTCAAGGCCAAGGCCGAGCGTCTCTATCAGGCCATGCGGGCCAACTCGCCGCAGGCAACGCTCAAGGCGATGTTGGTGGGCTTCATGTTCAACCTTCTGCTGATTGCCATCAACTATCTGGTAGGCCGCGCACTGGGGCAAAACATTGCGTTGGGATACTTCTTCTTGTACGTGCCGATTATCTCCACCCTGCTCCTGCTTCCCATCTCGCTAAACGGGCTGGGCGTGCGCGAAGGCGCGTATGTGCTCTTGTTCGCCAGCGCCGGCGTGAGCAGCGCATCCGCGGCTTCTATGTCGCTGGCGTTCTGGGCGATCACCGTCGCGGCAGGCCTGGCGGGCGGCGCGCTCTACGCCATGCAGGGCGCGCGCGGCGCGTTCCGGATCAGGGCAGAAGGTTAAAGATGGCCGAGGAAAACCACATGCCCAACACCGCCTGTGGCGTGCGGGCGCGTCGGGGCGAAGCGGCGCGCCCGCATCACCGCGTGAACGAGCAGGCCGCTCGCGCGCGGCTTCGCCCCGCTTCGGGGGCGTGTCCGACGTTCGGCTAATGCTGAAACCGGTCATGGTGCGGGGATGGGCGTGACCACACCACACAGCGCGCCGCTTAGACTTGTGCCCGACCGACGGCAAGATGGTTTCTGGCTGTTACTGCTCACCGCCCTCACTTTCGCACTGAAGCTCTATCGTCTGGGAACCCTCGAACTCTGGTTTGACGAAGCCGGTTCCTATTTCATCGCCTCTAAAGACTTTGCAGGCATCATCGCCTACACCCAGCAGGCCCTCAACGAACACCCTCCGCTCTATTTCCTGAGCTTGCACACGTGGATGCAAGCCACCGGCGCATCCGAGTTTGCGCTGCGCTATTTCTCCGTGTTCTTCGGCGTACTGTTCGTCCCGCTGATGTATCGTTTTGCGCGGCGCGAGTTTGGCACAGGCATTGGACTGGGCGCCGCGCTCGTCGCCGCCGCCTCGCCCTTCATGTTCGTCAATTCGCAGGAAGCGCGTATGTACACGCTTGTAGCGGTCATGGCTCTGTTGGCAATGGAGGCGTTTCTGCGGCTGGTGCGAGATGGACGCGCCCGCCATTGGGTCGCGTTTGGCCTCATCTCGGCGGTTGGCATCGGCACACACTACTTTTTTGCGCTGACCTTTCTCGGCGAATGCTTGTTTCTGGTGGCACAGCGGCGGTCGGTGCGCCGGAGCGTGCTGGCGGGCTTCAGCGCGCTGATGGGCCTGCTGGCGGGCTCCGCGCTGATCTGGCTGCTGTTAGCGCCCGGTCTGCTCCACACCTTGCAGGGTTTGCTGGGCGGTGTTCGCCTTCTCTCGTGGAACGTGCGGGTGGAGCGCATCATGCAGGATATACCGTTTGGCGCGCCCTATGCGGTGGAGTTGCCCCTCGCCGTCGGGCTGATGGCCATCTTGACTTGGCTGCCCGCCATAGCCGGTCTGCGGATCGGCGCTCGGGACAGCCAACGACAAACCCGCCAGTTGTTGCTTTCCCTTATTGCCGGCACCTTGCTTGGTGTTGTGGCCTTGCCATACAGCGCGGTCGGGCGACATACCGCCGCCATGGAGCCAGCCTTCATTCTGTTGTTGACTCTCGGTATTGCCGAGACGCACCGGCGCGCGCCGGCGACCGCCGCATGGCTAACGACCTTCGTCGTGCTCAGTTTCGCCATCGGCATCCAGAGCCAGATGATGGTGGATAAGGGTGATACCGGAGCTGCCTTCGCCCGCTTGGCGCGTGAGGCCCAGCCCAACGACGCGTTGGTGCTCCCCCAAACCAATCTTTGGCCCGTGGTGGCGTACTATCATCACCGGGCCGACATTCCCGTCTATTACGTGCCGCAAGAGAGCAGTCTTACGGCCTGGGATGTGGCGCGAACTCCGAACGCCGTTGAGATGGCCGAGTTCCTGAAGAGCATCATGGCGAAGCATACGCGCGTGTGGCTTGGGCCGTCGGGCGAGTTCACCGCCGACCCCGAGTATCTGGCGAACCAATGGCTGGCCGGCCACGCCTTCGCGGTTGAAGCGCATTATTACCGCAATCTCTCCTTGACTCTATACAGCACTGGGACCGTGAGTGATCGCTTGCAGACCGGTGCGGCGGCTTTCGGCGCCGCCATTCACCTGCAAGCGGCGCAATACGACCGCGATCAAATCAAACCGGGCGAATCGCTGATGCTGAACCTGAAGTGGCGCACCGATCAGCGTCTGCCGGATAGCTACCTTGTTCAGTTAAAATTAGCCGACGATACGGGGGCGGTGGTCGCCGAGCACCAATTACTGCCCTGCGGCGGTGCCTGTTTGACGACGAACTGGCCCGAGAACGAGACGATTGAAGATCGCCACGCTTTCACGGTTCCAGCCGGCACCCCGCCCGGCTATTACCAACTGAGATTGGAGTTGTATAACCTGAGCGCGCGCGCGGCCTTGCCGGTGCTTCCCGAAGGACGCCCGCCAGAACCCGGACAAGGACAAGCGGGCGCTGTGCCTGCGGCTTCAACCGCTTTGGACTTGCTATCCATCCGTGTGTTGCCCGATCCCAACGCAACCCTGCCGGCGGTGGATCATCCGCTGGCTTTGCGCTTTGGCAAAGACTTGCGGCTTGCGGGATATGAGGGCGCGCCGCCAACGATACGCGATGGTGAGGCATGGCCGGTTGATCTGCTCTGGCGCGCCGAAGCGCCGCTGACGAGTGATCGTGATGTTGTCCTTCGCTGGCTGGACAGCGCAGGCAGCGTCGTCTCGGAGACCGTGCTGCCCGTCGGCACGCCGGCGTATCCGGCCAATCACTGGCAAGGCGGTGACGTGATCCGGCGGCACTACGCTGTAGCACTGCCGGCTGACGAAGGTGCGCGCGGCGAACGGCTCTACACGGCGCAGATACAGGTGCGCGACAAGAGCTCCGGCCTGCTGTACCGCATCGGCGCCGCCGGGCCCCCCGTTGCATACCCCGCCCCCCAAAACCCGACCGCGCCGGAAGCATCTGGCTCCGACAGCGTAACGCTCGGCGTCGTGCGTGTGCATCCCATTGAGCGAAACTTCATCGCGCCGCTGGTTGAGCATCCGCTGAGCGCGCGTTTCGGAGAACGGGCGGAGCTGGCTGGCTACGGGTTGTCCCGCTCACTGCTGGCGGGACTGGAAGTTACCCTATACTGGCGCGCAGTGGGTGACAGTCAATCCAACGATAAAGTCTTCGTTCACGTGATTGGCGAGGACAATCAGGTGCTGGCCCAGCATGACGGCGAGCCGGTTATGGGCGCCCGACCGACCCGCTCGTGGCAGGCGGGCGAGTATGTGAAGGACACCCATCCGGTCACCGTGCCGGAATCGCTGGAGCCGGGTGTTTACCGTATTGAGATTGGATTGTACGATCCGGCAAGCGGGGTGCGCCTGCCCGTCACCGTCAATGGTCTGCCACAGCCCGGCGGCCGGGTCATCGTGACTGCGGTCCCGCTTCCATGAACCGAGGGTGATTAGGTGAGACGCTGGATAGACGCTCTGTGCATCGCGGCGCTGGTGGTGTTGCCGCTGGTGTTTCGTTGGCGCGTGCTGACGCCAAACACCCTCGACCGCGGCTCGTTCCCGCCCGGCGATTTCTTGGATCAGTTCTATGCCTTCGCGCGTTTCGCGGTAGATGAGTTGGCGCAGAGGCGGTTGCCGCTCTGGAATCCATACACCTATGCCGGTCATCCTTTTCTGGCTGATGTCCAATCAGCGATTTTCTACCCGCCGTCACTGGTGGTGATGGGACTCTCGCAGTTCTTGGGCGGTTTCTCGCTTTACGCACTTGAATGGCAGGCGGTGCTCCATTTTTCACTAGCGGGAGTGTTCACATTCCTGTTCGCGCGGCACGAGTATGCCCTCGTAGGGGCAGGTCTTGCGCTTTCGCGGCGTGAAGTTCCGATACCTGCCCTGCCTGCCCGCCCGCGAAGCGGTTCGGGGGTTCGCCGCGAGGGGCGAGAAGCAAATGATGAGAGCCGCGCCGCGGCGCGCAGGCCAAAATCCGAGGAATCGCCACTGCGAACGGGCGTATCTGCGAGTTTGGCCGCGTTGCTGACTGCCATCGTCTTTACCTTCGGCGGGTACCTGACGGCGTACCCTTCACTATCACTCGCTATACTGCAAAGCGATGTCTGGCTGCCGCTAGTGCTACTGGGCCTGAGCAAAGCGCGAGCGTATCCACAAGCTCTGCTCCCTCGCCCGCTGTTGCTGTCCAGCGTCTGTTTCGGCATGGCTCTGCTGGCCGGCCACCCACAGTCGGCCTTCTACATCTTCCTGACCAGCGCGGCGTACAGCATCTTCCGCGGGCGCACCGGACGAAAACGCTGGCTGGACATCGCGGTTGTGACCGGCGCGGCGCTGGCGTTCGCGGCTGTGCAGTGGCTGCCATCGCTGGAGTTCATGGCGCTCTCCTCTCGCTCAAACCTTGACTACGCGGACAAGGCGGGTGGGTTCCCTCTGCAAGACCCCCTGCAAATGCTGCTTCCCGGCTCTGTCAGTTTTTTCTCCCCGCTCTACATCGGCATCCTGCCGCTGGCGCTAGCGATCATTGCGCTCTGGCTGCCGCACCACACATCCCCAACCCGCCTTCGGCAGGCGCGCGCCGGGCGAGCCGGGGGACTGCATCCGGATGTGCGCTTCTGGGGAGCGTTGGCGCTGTTGGCGCTGGCGCTCTCTTTCGGCGGCAACCTGTTCTTCTATCCCATCCTCTATCTGTTCGCGCCGGGCTTCGCGCTCTTCCGCCAGCAGGAACGAGTCGCCTTCCTCTTCTCGTTCGCGCTGGCGATGCTGGCGGGATTCGGCGCGCTAAATTTGGCGCGGCCGCTGCCGCGCGGCGAAGCCCGGCAACTGCGCGGCCTGTTGCGATTAGCGGCCACAGCCCTGGGCGGCGCGCTGGCCCTTTTCCTGCTGTTCTATTTCTTCTGGATGGCCGCACAGTTCAAACCCGACAGCCCGTTCCGCGACGCCAGCTCACGCGCGGCGTGGCTTCTGCTGATGCTCACGCTGGCGGCCGGGCTGCTCTGGCTGCGCGCGCGGGGCAGCCTGCGGCGCAGGCGGATGCTGCTTCTGATGACGGTGGTGGTCGCGCTCGACCTGTTCTCGGTGAATTGGCACACCAACTTCTATCCGCTCCCGCCCGAAGCGCAGACGCGGCCACCGGCGTGGCTGGCGCCGGTCGAGGCTGATACATCACTCTTCCGCACGTTTAATGAGTACCGCATTTACGGCACCTTCGGCGATGTCTTCCACCTAGAGGACGCGTGGGGTGCCAGCCCGCTGCGGCTGGCGCGCTATGAGCAATTTGCGAAATTGCCGATGGAGCGCGTATGGGCGCTGCTGAACGTGAAGTACGTGATCACGTGGCGCAAGTCCCTGAGCGACCTTGGCGTGTTCAGTGAAATTGTCGCCAGCGAGAAAATCAACGACCAAGAGACAACCTATGTCCACCGCTTGCAAAAGGTGACACCGCGCGCAGCGCTGGTCACGGAGGCGGACGTGCTGGGGTCAGACAGTAAGGCGCTGGAGAAGCTGGCTGCGCCCGACTTCGACTTCACCCGAAGCGTGATTCTGGACTCCCGCGACGCGGACGCGAGCGCATTGGGCGATCTGAGCCCTGCGCAGGAGCGTGGCGGCAGCGTGAGATTGGTCGCGCGCACGGCGTCTAGCTCACGCTGGGAAGTTAACGTGCCGGCGGACGCCGTGTTTGTGTTGAGCGAAAACGACTACCCCGGCTGGCGCGCGTTCGTGGATGGGCGCGAGACCCGCGTGATGCGTGCCAACACGATCATGATGGCGGTGGCTGTGCCGGCCGGCGCTCGGCAGGTTGAGTTTGTCTTTGACCCCTCCAGCGTAAAGGTCGGCGCCGCGATCTCATTCGCGGCCTTGCTCGGCTTGCTGGCCGCGTGGTGGGTGGTGCGACGCCAGTGACCAACAACCGCTTTGCCTTGCTCCTGACCCTATTCGCGTTCGCGGCGCGGCTGTGGCGTATCGCCTCGTCGCCTCTGCGCGGCGACGAGGCTTTTGACGTGCTGTTCGCGCGCCAGCCGCTCGGAGAGATTATCTATCAGGATCGCTTCAATCAGATTTACCCGCCGCTCTATCACACGCTCGACCACTTTTGGCTGGCGCTGGCCGGCCAGTCCGAATTCAGCGCGCGCTTTATCGCCTTCGGCGCCGGGGTCCTGCTGGTCCCGCTGGTCTATAAACTGGCGCAGAGGCTGCTCGGCGAGCGCGGCGCGCGCATCACAGCCGTGTTGACAACCATCCACCCGTTTTTAATCTGGCACTCGCAGGATGGGCGCATGTACACCCTGCTCGCCCTCTTCGCGGTCTGGGCGGCGCTGTGCGCGGTGCGGCTATGGGACGGAGGGGCGGGGAGGCGCGGGGCCTGGCTAGGCTACCTTGTGGCCTCCACACTGGGAATCCTGAATCACTATGTCGCCTACTTCTCAGTGCTGGCCGTGAACGTGGTCGCGCTGGTTCTCGTCTGGCGGCGCGACTCCCTCAGCTTCAAACCCTCTCAATTTCTAACCCCCTCAACTGCGGACGGGGGTACAGCGGGGGCACGGGTAGGGGCGAAGCGGCGCGCGAGCGGCCTGCTCGTTCACGCGGTGATGCGGGCGCGCGGCTTCGCCCTTACGTGGCTTGCCGCGAACGCACTCGTTGGGCTGGTTGGGCTGGTGTGGATCGCGTTGGCGTGGACGCGGGTCTCATCGCACACTGCGTTGTGGATCATGCCCGCCTCGCCGATCGAGGTGCTGGCGCGCAGCCTGCTGGCTTACTCGCTGGGAACGACGATTGAGCCCGAGGTGGCGGCGCCCTTCCTGATAGTCTTTGGCTTGCTGGCGCTAGCGGGTCTGCGGCCTCTGCGCGGTTGGGCGATGGTTATTGCGCTCCTCTGTGCTGTCCCGCTCGCCGCCATCACAGCCGTCTCGTTCTACCGCCCGATGTACGACGAGAAGTTTCTGATCCTCATCGTGCCCTTCTATATGATGCTGGTGGTGCGTGGCCTGCTGGCGCTGGGGCGCTGGCAGGCCCTTGGCTCGGTGGTTGTCGTTTCGGGGATGATGCTCTCGCTGTTCAACTACGAACTGGACGCGCGCTTTGCCAAGGCGCCGCCGTGGCGCGATCTAGCCCGGCGCGTCTTGGCGGAAGCGCGCGCGGACGATCTGGTGATTTACAACTTCCCCGACCCATCCCTGCTCTACCAAATGGGCGACGCGCTGCCAGTCATCCTGTTGCCGGCCGGGGGAGCATACGGCGCAACGGGTGCGGTGCCACTGCCGGCGCAGGCGACCGAGGATGCGCTGGCGGCGCTGGCGGCACGCTATGAGCGCATCTGGCTAATACCGCAAACCGCGCCCAACTGGGATCGTGAGGGCGTAGTCGAGCGCTGGCTGACCCGCTTTGCCGACCGCGACCTTGAGGCATCCTTCGGGCCCCTGCGTTTACAGCGCTACCTGACCCCCTCAGCGTACCGACGCCTCTGGACGCCGCTGGGCGTGGACTTTGCCGACCACATCAGACTGTTAGCCTATCGTGTTGAGCCGACCGCGATTCAGGCGAGCGGACAACCTACTCTGCACTTGAGGCTGTATTGGCAGGCAACCGGAGCCGTCGCCGGCAACTACACCGTGTTTGCCCATCTGCTGGACAGAGACGGCGTGCTCCGCGCCCAACAGGATAACCCGCCCGTCGCCGGCACCTCCCCGACTTCGACATGGGCGGTGGGGGCGGTGATCGTGGATCGCTATGATATAATACTTCCATCCGACTTGCCCGCGGGCCGCTATCGCTTCGAGGTGGGCTTATACGATGCCGACGGCGCGCGCCTACGGGCTGGCGGCGACGATAAGGTGATTTTTGGCGCTGTAGAGCGCCAAGAATAGCCGGCTCTGCGTTCCGCGCTTCCCACATGTACTCTGTTTCCCGTCTCACCTCTCATCTCTCGCCGATGGGTATCCTGCTGGCGCTGGCCTGCCTGACGCTCGGCCTGCTGGCGGGCGCCGCGGTTTCTTTTGTCAACCCGGCGATTGCATTTGCCTTGTTGGCGGGGCTGGCGGGCGCGGCTATCCTCGCACGCGACGCGCGGTGGGGGCTGTTCGGGGTACTGACCATCGTCATCCTTCTGCCCTTCGCCGCCGTCCCCCTAAACATCGGCTTTTCACCCACCTTTCTTGATCTGGTCACGGTTCTACTGGTCAGCGTCTGGCTTATCCAGATCGCGACGGGCAGACGGCAAGGTTGGACGAGCACGCCGCTCGATCTGCCGGTGCTCTTATTTCTGGGGCTGGCGTTCTTTGCGTTCATCATCGGGCTGAGCTTCGCCGGCCTGACCGTGAATGTCCTGCGGCATTTCGTCGAAATCGTGCTGGCTATTGCGCTGTACTTCGTGGTGACGAACACCCTGCGCGAACGGCGAGACCTGGAGCGGGCGGTCAAGGCGCTC
>JACQEC010000127.1 GCA_016200765.1 Chloroflexota bacterium
CAGATTGCGCGCGCGCTGGCAGGCTTTCGCGGCGTGCCGCACCGCCTGGAACTGATCTGCGAACGCGCGGGCGTGCGTTACATCAACGACACGACGAGCACCACACCGGCGGCGGCCATCGCGGCCCTGAAGGCGCTTAGCCTGCCGGCGCCCGGCGCAGCGCACACGATTATCTTGATTGCCGGTGGCGCGGACAAGGCGCTCGATTATGAAGCCATGGGCCGCTCGGTGGCCCTGCGCACTAAAGCAGTGCTCTTGCTCGACGGCAGCGCGACCCCTAAACTGGACGCCATGATTCGATACGCCGGCGGCGGCCCTAAGATTGCCGGCACTTTTGGCTCCATGGCCGAGGTTGTCCAACGGGCGTCAGAGTTCGCGCAGCCCGGCGACACGGTGCTATTGTCGCCCGGCTGTGCCTCATTTGGCCTGTTCGCGAATGAGTTTGACCGCGGCGATCAATTCCGCGCAGTCGTTCAATCATTATCGGAAACATAACCGCATGAGAACTACCTTGCTCGCACGCTACGACATAAGACTGGCCGGCGTCGTCGCCGCCTTGCTGATAGTCGGCCTGCCGATGGTGTTCAGCGCCAGCCATCTGCTTGGCTTCCAAGAATCCGGACAGGCGACCTATTACTTGGAGCTGCAAATCCGCTGGGTGTTGGTTGGCCTGGCCGCGATGGTCGTGTTTAGCGTCATCCCGTACCATTTCTGGCGGAGGCTTTCGCCGCTGGCGATCGCCGTCAACGTGGTGTTGCTTGTCTATGTGCTGTTCCGCGGCGCCGAGACATTCGGCGCCCAGCGCACCCTCGCCGACGGGTCGCTCCAGCCGAGTGAGATTGCGAAGCTCGTCAATGCCATGTACGTCGCGTATTGGCTATCTACCCTGAAATGGAAACTTCAGGATTTCTGGTATAGTCTGGTGCCCCTCGGTCTCATCATCAGTGTTGTCGCAGGCCTTGTTTTCCTTGAGCCTGATCTCAGCACGGCGGTGATACTGGTCATCTCCACGCTCACCATGTTCTGGACAGCCGGCGCGCCTAAACGACAGATCATAGCGGCCGGCGCGCTGCTGGTCGTCCTCATGGCGATAGGACTCATCGCGTTCCCGTATCGTTGGGTCCGGTTCTTGAGGTTCACACACCCACTGGACGACCCGACCGGTGATGGCTATCAGATTTACCGCATGTTATTGGCCATGGGCAACGGCGGCCTGTTCGGCCACGGCTTCGGCTCACTGCCCGACACGGTAGGCATCGTGCCGGCCTCCCACACCGATGCGATCTTCGCCGTGATTGGCAACGACTTCGGCTTTATCGGGTGCGCTCTCGTCGTGTTCCTGTTCATGGCGCTGACCCAGCGGGGCTTGCGCATCGCCGAGCAAGCGACGGATATGTTTGGCAGTCTGCTGGCCACGGGCATCACCATGTGGCTGGCCAGCCAGGCGCTGATGAATATCGCCAGCGCCGCGTCTTCGATCCCGTTCACGGGCGTGCCACTGCCATTCATCTCCTATGGGGGTTCTGCGATGATCGCGAATCTGGCGGGGGTTGGAGTGCTTCTCAACATCGCGCGCAGTTCGTCAGGGATGAAGTCCAAGCCGCGCCTCGCCCCATCGGGGCGGGCCGCGTCGTGAAGGCCGATGGCAGATAGCCGATAGCAGATAGAGAATGGCAGATAGCGAATGGCAGATAGTAGATAGCCATCGGCCATCAGCCATCGGCTATCGGCTATTTGGGCAGGAGTCTTTCGCGATGCGCGTCGCGCTTTGTGGCGGTGGCACAGGCGGCCACGTCTATCCTCTGTTGGCGGTTCGCTCGGCGCTGTCGGCTCTGGAACACGATAGTCCTGATGGCGTCGAGTGGCTGTTCATCGGGGGTCGCGGGATTGAGCAAAGCCTCGTTCAGCGCGAATCGGTACCGTACCGGGCGATCAGCGGCGGCGGATTGCATGGCGTCGGCCTTCTGAAGGCGATACCGAATGTGGCGCGGCTCAGCCTCGGCGTCGCGCAAGCCGGGCGGGCGCTGGCTTCGTTCAAGCCGCATGTGCTATTGGCGACCGGCGGGTTCATTACAATTCCCGTGGTGCTCGCGGCGGCGGCCCGGCGCACCCCGCTCGTCGTGTACCTGCCCGACATCGAACCCGCGCTATCGGTGCGGTTCATCGGGCGTTTCGCCGAGCGCGTGACGGCGACGGCTGAGGCGTCACAGGCATATTTCAGGCCAAGGCAGTTTGTAGAGACCGGCTATCCGGTGCGTCAGGGACTGGCCGAGCAGGCCAAACTTGGCCCATCGGCGGCGCGCGCCCGCTTCGGGATTCCGCAGGGCCGCCCGACGGTGCTCGTCATCGGCGGCTCGCGCGGGGCGCGCAGTCTGAATCGCGCGGTTATCGCTCGGGTTGCCGACCTGCTCCGGCAGGCCAACCTGATTCACATCAGCGGCAGCGGCGAATGGGCGGAGGTGCAAGCCGCGCGCGCCGCACTGCCGGAAGACCTGCAGGCGCATTATCACGCCTTTCCCTATTTGCACGAGGAGATGGGCGCCGCGTTCGCCGCCGCGGATCTGGTGGTCTCGCGCTCCGGCGCATCAACGTTGGGCGAGTTCCCGCTCTTTGGACTGCCCAGCATTCTGGTCCCTTACCCACACGCCTGGCGATACCAGAAAGTGAACGCAGATTACCTCGCCAGACGGGGCGCCGCGGTGGTCGTCCGCGATGAAGCCCTGCTGGACGAATTACATCCCACGATGCTAAACTTGTTGGGTGATGAGGTTTCGCTGAACCATATGCGCCAGAGCGCGCGCGCCCTGGCGCGGCCGGCCGCCGCGCAAGCGATTGCCGAGGCCGTCATCCAAACAGTGAGACGGCATTCTTAGGAGAGACGATTTTAGATTTCCGATTTTTGATTTTAGATTGCCAATCAAAAATCTAAAATCACCAATCTATAATTGAAGATGGCGGCATTCTTAGCGACGAACGACTATGCTAGAATCCATCCAGCGTGTTCATTTGGTCGGGATTGGGGGCGCAGGGTTATCCGCGATAGCCAAAGTGCTGATCCAGCAGGGCAAAACGGTTACCGGCTCCGACCTGCAACTCAGTGCGGCGACCGAGGCGCTGGCGGCTCTGGGCGCTGTGATTCATCAGGGGCATCGCGCCGAGAATTTGGGCTCTGCCGAACTGGTCGTGGTCTCGTCTGCCATCCGCGGCCAGAACCCGGAACTCGTCGCGGCGCGCGAGCGACGCATCCCGATTGTCAAACGCGATGTGCTGTTAGGCGAGATGATGCAGGGCCAGCGCGGCATCGCCGTCGCCGGCACTCACGGCAAGACGACGACCACAGCCATGGTCGCATTCTGCTTGAGCCGCTTGCGCCTTGACCCGACATTTATTGTCGGCGGTGTGCTGGTCAATCTCGGCACCAACGCGCAGGCCGGGCGCGGAGAGCATTTTGTGGTCGAGGCCGACGAATATGACCGCATGTTTCTGGGCTTGCGACCGCGCTTTGCCATCGTCACCAACGTGGAGTACGATCATCCCGACTGCTTTGCCGACGAGGCCGACCTGCTCTCTGCGTTCAGGGCGTTCGTGGCCTTGCCAAGCCTCGGCCAGAGCGCGGGGAGCGTGATCCTATGCGGGGACTCGCCCGCCGCGCTGTCAATCCGCGACTCGGCACGCTTGCGCGGCGTCGTGACCTACGGTTTTGGCGATCAGAATGATTATCGTATCATGAGTCCGCAGACGACAGCCACCGGCTCGGAGTTTTCGGTCGCCCACGACAGCCGTTGGCTAGCCGATGCGCGCCTGACACTGCCGGGCCGCCACAACATGCTCAATGCCTGCGGGGCGTTAGCCCTGTGTCACCGGCTGGGGCTTGATCTGAAGGCCGCCGCCTTGGCGCTGGCTGAGTTTGGCGGCACGCAGAGGCGCTTTGAAGTCAAGGGCGAAACGCGGGGCGTGACCGTGATAGACGATTATGCGCATCACCCGACCGAAATCCGCGCCACGCTGGCGGCGGCGCGTGAGCGCTATGGAGCCCGGCGCATCTGGGCGGTCTTTCAGCCGCACACCTACTCGCGCACGCGCGTATTGTTGAACGATTTCGCGCAGGCGTTCGGCGACGCCGACGCAGTTATCTTGACCGAAATTTTCGCCTCGCGGGAGACCGATACGCTCAACATGAACAGCGCGCAGCTGCTGGCGCGAATGGATCATCCGCAGAAAGTTTTCTGCGCCACGCTGGCGGAGGCCGTGGAACTGTTGCGCCGCCGCGTCCAGCCCGGCGATGTGGTGATTACCTTGGGCGCGGGCGATGTCAACTGGGTCGGTCTGCAGCTCTTACAGCCGGCGATAGCGCAGCCCATCGAAAGGCTAGCGTCATGATCGGAACTTCCCGCCTCGCGGGAGCAGGACAATCCTGATGGGGGCAAGTTTTAGTTCGCGCAACCTCATATACTGGTGGGCCTTTCTCACATCGTTTATCTTTCTCCAGAGCATGGCCCGCGATCTGGCCAAGAGCTTCCGCGACAATAGGCTGTTCAACCCCGAAAGTTTCCCGTTCAGCCTGGCGTCGGGAATGACGCGCTGGATAGACGACCGCACCGCCCAACTGGTCAAGGGCTTTAGCTTCGACCCCAACGCGGTGGTCGTCAAGCTCGGCAACGCGCTCATCTTGGATGGCTTTCGCGTCGGCGTCATCCTGTCGCTGATTGTCCTGCTGGTGGCCATTCGCTATTACATCGCCGCGATGATCTCGCCGCGGCTCTATGATGACATCATCGCGCTGATCATCTTCTTTTTCGTCTATCACCTTGAGGCGCAGATTCTGGTTGCCATCAAGGTGCCGTTCGGGACGCAGATGGCGCAGGATCGCGCGACGTGGGTCTGGTTGCCGCGACGCTGGACTCCCTCGCGAACTTTGGCGCGGCCCTGCTGATTCCGTCCAACGTCTCTATTTCGGTGGTGTGGGCGCTGATTGGCTTCTTGTTGGCGGCGTATCGCATCTACGGCACCGGCGGCGCAAGCGATGGCGACGGCGGCCTGCTCTCGCGCTGGCGCCGCGGTAAGGCCAAAAGTTGATCGGCTTGTCGCCGGTGGCCCAGCACACGGGTGGATAACTCAACCTTAACCAGCCTGATAGGCGCGCCGGTAAAAGCCGGCGAGCGGCTCGCACGCCACTGCTCGTGGCGCGTCGGCGGCCCGGCCGAGTATTTCGTAGCGGCCAAAACCGTCGAGGTGTTGAAGCGCGCGGTGCAGGTGGCGCGGGCGGTTGCGCTCCCCTATCGCGTGATTGGGCGCGGCACCAACATTCTGTTCGCCGACACGGGCGTGCGCGGCTTGTTGATCGTGACCGCCTGCGATCACCATCGCCTGACCGCGCAGAGCGATGCCGCCATCTTGTACGCCGAAGCGGGCGCTTCACTGCCACTGCTAGCCAACACGCTCGCCAAGCAGGGCTGGGCGGGGCTAGAGTGGGCGGTTGGGATTCCCAGCGCGATGGGCAGTGCGATAGTGAATAACGCGGGCGCGCACGGCTCGTGTATCGCCGATGTCATTCAGCAGGCAAGGATTATAGACGGCGAAGGCCGTGAGATCACCTTAACCGCGTCCGAGATGCAATTCGCCTACCGGCAGAGCCGCTTTAAGGGGTCCCGCGAGGTCATTCTGTCAGCCGAGTTTCTGCTCAAACGCGATTCGCTCGAGGCGGTGGGCGAGCGCCTGCGCCGTTTTAACGACTATCGCCGCGCCACCCAGCCCAGCGACCCCAGCGCCGGTTCCGTCTTTAAGAACCCGCCGGGCTATTACGCGGGCGCGCTGATTGAGGCCGCCGGGCTGAAAGGCGCGCAAGTGGGCGGGGCTATGGTCTCGCCCGTGCACGCTAACTTTTTCGTGAACACCGGCGCCGCCAGCGCCCATGACCTTCTGCGGCTGATCCGCCTCGCGCAGGAACGGGTCGCCGAGCGCTCGGGCGTGCGGTTGGAACCGGAGATTGAGTTCGTCGGCGAGTGGGGCGAGTTAATACCCGCGCCCGCTGAAAGGCCATTCGATCATGCCGCGTAGGGTGCGCGTCGGGTTCTTGTTTGGGGGCAAGTCCGGGGAGCACGAAGTTTCACTCGCGTCTGCCCGCTCGGCGATGGCCGCGTTGGATCAGACCAAATACGAGGTGGTGCCGATCGGGATTGACAAGCAAGGGCGCTGGTTAGCCGGTGAAGGCGCGCTGAAGCAGTTACACGCGGCTCGCGCCCAAAGTCCGGGCGAAGACGGCAACCTTGCGGCGGACGGCGACGCAACCGCCGTGGCCGTCGCCCGCTCCCAAATAGCCGGGCGGGGCTTGCCCTTAAGCGATGTGGATGTTGTCTTTCCGATCTTGCACGGCCCGCTGGGCGAAGATGGCACGGTTCAGGGCCTGCTCGAGTTGGCCGACATCCCTTACGTCGGCGCGGGCGTGGCGGCCTCGGCGGTTGGCATGGATAAGGAGCTTCTGAAGCGGGTCTTCAGCGCGCACCAACTACCGATCGTCAAATATATCGCCGTCAAGCGCCGACTGTGGGAGCAAGACCCGCAGCGTTCCGCCGACTCGGTGGAGGCCGCCCTGCCCTATCCGGTGTTTGTTAAACCCGCGAATATGGGCTCCAGCGTGGGGATCAGCAAGGCGCGCGATCGGGCCGAGTTGCATGAGGCGATCAAGTTGGCCGCGGATTATGATCGCAAGATTATCGTTGAGCAGGCTATCAACGCTCGCGAGGTGGAGTGCAGTGTGCTGGGCAACGACGAGCCGATCGCGTCGGTGGTCGGCGAGATTCGCCCGCACCGCGAATTCTACGACTATGTAGCCAAATACACCGACGGTGAAGCCGACCTGATCATACCCGCCGACCTGCCCGCCGCGCAGTCTGACGAGATTCGCCAGCTCGCCCTGCGCGCCTATCGCGCGGTGGATTGCGCCGGCATGGCGCGCGTGGATTTCTTTCTGGAGCGCGGCACGGGCAGGGTCATTGTGAATGAATTGAACACCATACCCGGCTTCACGCGCTTCTCCATGTACACGAAGTTGTGGGAGGCCTCCGGGTTGACCTATGCCGAGGTGATTGACCGGCTGATCGTGCTGGCGCTGGAGCGCTACGCCGATAAGAAGCGCTCCGGCCTGTGAGGGGCCGCCACGCAGAAGCGTGACGAGTAGCGAGTGTCGAGAAACAGCCCGACACCCGACACTCGACACCCGTTCGCCGATGAAACGCCAGAAACGGCAGGCACGTCGAAAATTGCACCTCCGGCTAAGCCGCTCGCTGAAGCCCGCGGGACTGCGGGCAGGCAGAGCCAACCTTAGCGCCTTCGTGGTCAGCGCCGCCTTGCTGATGGCCGGCATGGGCGCGCTGTTTGCATTCGGGACGTCCGAGGCGTTCACGGTGCAGAGCGTGGTCGTCGAAGGCAACAGCCTGACCGCCGCCGAAACGATTGCCGGCGCCAGCGAAACCGCCGGTCGCAACATCTTTTCTTTGCACTTTGGCGAGGTACAGCATAAGCTACAGGCGCTGACGAGCCTGAAGGAAGTTCATGCGGCGTTCGACTGGCCCAATGCCGTGCGCTTGAGTGTCGTCGAGCGCCAGCCGTTGTTCGCGTGGGAATCGGCAAAGCGCCGCTCGTGGGTGGACGATAGCGGTGTCATTTTCACCGCTTCAATCGTGCCCGCCGGCACACTGACGGTGCTTGATCTCGATAATCGGCCGCGCACAACGGTTGAGCCGTCGGTGGTGGCCTTTGTCAAGTCGCTGTCCGCCGCCATGCCCGCGCTGAAACAGATCGAGTATTCGGACAGCCGCGGGTTCGGCTTCATTGATGGGCGAGGCTGGCGCGTGCTCATCGGCCAGCCCGACCAGCTCAACGTCAAGCTGTCCGTGCTGAACGTGCTGGCCGCCTACCTGATTGCGCAAAAGATTGATCCGGAGTATATTGATCTACGTCTGCCCGAACGGGCATTCTATAAAGCGAAGTGAACCGCCGGGAGAACAGTGACGGGCGACGAGTGACGAGTGACGCAAGGGTTGATTCTTGATTTGTGATTTTTGATTGTCAATCTAAAATCGGAAATCTAAAATCCCAAATTGAAGACGGTCACCCGCCACCCGTCGCTCGTCCAATGAACCATGTCGGATACCATCGTTGGCATAGACGTCGGCACCACCAAGGTTTGCACGCTGATCGCGGAGCAAAGCAAGGAGAGCGGCCGCCTGCGCATCATCGGCGTCGGCATTGCGCCCTCGCGCGGCTTGCGCAAGGGCGTGGTCATCAACGTCGAAGAGGCGACGGAGGCGATCAAAGAAAGCAAACTGTTGGCCGAGCGCTCGTCGGGCTACTCGGTGCAGGGCGCCTACGTCAGTGTGGCCGGCGACCATATCTCGTCATTGAACAGCCGCGGCGTCGTGGCCGTCTCGCGCCCCAACCGCGGCGTTGAGGACGACGACATCCAGCGCAGTATGGACTCGGCGCGAGCGATTGCCATCCCGCAAAACCGCGAGGTCATTCATGCCATCCCGCGCTCCTATACGCTGGACGGCGTAGATGGCATCCGCGACCCGTTGGGGATGCGCGGATTCCGCCTGGAGGTCGAAGCCCACATCGTCACAGCCTCGGTGCCCTCCATCCACAATATCATCAACTGCGTCGAAGCCGCGGGCGTCGCCGTCAACGACCTGGTGCTCGAGCCGCTCGCGTCGGGCGAGTCCGTCCTGCGCGAGGACGAGAAGCAGGCCGGCGTGATTCTGGCCGACGTCGGGGGCGGCACCACCGATATTGGCATTTTCATTGATGGCAGTATCTGGCATTCGCACGTCCTGCCCGTCGGCGGCTGGCAGTACACCAACGACCTGACGATCGGCCTGCGCGCGCCCTTTGCCGTCGCCGAGGTCATGAAGATTCAGCACGGGTCTGTTTTCCCGGAGCCGAGTCCAGACTCGGTGATGATTGACGTGGCCGCGTTTGGCGACAGCGGCCATAAGCCGGTGCCGCGCGCCTTCGTGTCCGAAATCTTGTCGGCCCGCGCCGAGGAGATGTTCGAGCTCATCCTCAAGGAAGTCAAGCGCTCGGGCTACGACGGCCTACTGCCCGCCGGCCTCGTGCTCACGGGCGGCACCGCGGAACTCAAAGGGCTTTCGGAACTCGGGCGCCAGATTATGGAAATGCCGGTGCGCACCGGACAACCGCACGATTTGGAGGGGCTGACCGACAAAGTCAACTGCCCGGCCTATGCCACCAGCGTCGGCCTCTTATTGTGGGGACTGAACTTCTCGGGTCTGTCCCTGCACACCAAATCGCACGAACAACAAAACTGGGGCAAACGGCTCTCCGAATGGCTGGAGAATCTGTTCCCCCGACAGGCGACCTAAACATGTCACAACACGAACGGCACAGGCCAAACCGCACCCAGACGGAGTGGAACCTAAAGGAGACGAAGATGTCAGCACGTAAAGAACAGACACCACCGGCGCAGGAGACCAATTTTGCGCAAATCAAGGTGGTCGGCGTTGGGGGTGCCGGCAGTAACGCCGTCAATCGCATGTTGGCCGAAGGCGTCAATGGCGTCGAGTTTATCGCGATCAACACCGACGCGCAGGCGCTCCTGCTGTCCAACGCGCCCCATCGCGTGCGCATCGGCGACAAACTCACGCGCGGCCTCGGCGCGGGCGGCGACCCGAACGTCGGCATGAAGGCCGCCGAGGAGTCGTCCGATGATCTGTACGAGGTGCTCAAAGACGCCGACATGATCTTTATCACCGCCGGCATGGGCGGCGGCACCGGCACCGGCGCCGCGCCGATCGTCTCAAAGATCGCCAAGGAGACCGGCGCGCTCGTTATCGGGGTGGTGACCAAGCCGTTTCAGTTTGAGGGCGCGCGCCGCCGCACCAACGCCGAAGGCGGACTGCTGGCGCTCAAGGAAGCGGTGGATTCGCTCATCGTGATCCCCAACGACCGCCTGCTGGAGATCGTGGACAAGCGCGCATCGCTCCAGACTGCGTTCCGTTTGGCCGATGACGTCCTGCATCAGGGCATTCAAGGCATCAGCGAACTGATCACCGTGCCCGGCCTGATCAATCTGGACTTCGCCGACGTGCGCACGATCATGCAAGAGCGCGGCACCGCCCTGATGGCCGTCGGGCATGGCACCGGCGACTCACGCGCCGCCGATGCCGCGCAGGCGGCCGTGCGCTCGCCCCTGCTGGACATGACGATTGACGGCGCGCGCGGCGTGCTCTTCAACGTGACCGGCGGCCCCGACCTGGCGCTGTTCGAGGTGAACGAGGCCGCGGAGATCATCCGCAACATGACCGACCCCGACGTCAATTTGATTTTCGGCGCGGTGATTGACCCGACGATGAAAGACGAAGTGCGCATCACCGTCATTGCCACCGGCTTCGATGGCGTTGCCAAGCGGCTGACGATGCCCTCGCGCGACAGCGCCGCCGCGTCGTCAGCGCCGGAGCGAACCAAAATTAGGCAGTTCCCAACGGTCAGTTTCGATCAAGATAAACTGGACATCCCTCCCTTCTTGCGTCGGCGTGGTGGCGGCGGCAACCCATAGGCTCCGCTTTGGTTTCAAAAGAGCAACGTGATGGAGCGGAACAATAGGGAGTACATAGGCACAATCCATCCGCCGGCCGCCCTCGCTGTCTAACCCGGGCAACGACAGCAACTGGCCTCAGAGTACCGCCATCGTGCTGCAGTGGAACAGCGCGTCTAACGCTACTCAGTACAAGGTCGAGTTGTGGGGCGGGCCATAAAGTTCCATGACGCCGTGCAACTGGCAAGGGGGAACGTCATGCACGATTGGACAGATGTGGTCCGGAAATATGTCGTGACATGTCAAAGCTAAATTTAGCAATGGGCAGGAAACCGATTGGAGCGATACCTGGTCATTCACGATTCAACAATGATCAATATTCTAGAAACATTGTGTTCGACTGCACATACAGCAGGTTATTAGCCTCAGGAGATAGGAGACAGTGATGAAAGGTCTATTCGCCAAGTTTATCGTCGTTGGGCTTGTAGTGCTTGCCAGCCTAGCGCTGACAAGCTGCGGACTCTCCTCTGAAAGCGCAGGAGATCACTACCAGAATGGGTTGAAGGCTGCTCAGCAGGGCGACTGGGATAAGGCGCGCCAGGAGTTTGACGCGGCCAAGGATTACCAGGACGCGGCCAAGCGCGCCCTGGATGCTCAGGAGAAAGCGGCCACCGTATCCACGGCCTATGAACGCGCCTCTACAGCAATGAACGGTAAGGATTGGTGGTCAGCGACGAAACAGTTAGATATCGTGCTGAACCTGTCACCGAATTACAAAGATAGTATCGATCTACGAAGCAAGGCTGTGCAGGAATTGGAGAAGGTGCTCAGCGATGCCACGAAGAAGTTGGACGCCGGAGACCTGCAAGGCGCCGCCAATGCCTACAAGGCCGCAGGGGGTTATAAGCAAGCGGATCAAAAAGCGACGGATCTTGCCAATGCCGCTGGCGCTTATGATAAGGCAACCAAGGCGATTGGCGCGCAGGATTTATGGTTGGCATACTCGCAATTGGGCGTGGTCCTCAAGCTTGTTCCAGATTTTAAGGGTGCAACGGACGCACTGACTCAGGTGCAGCAACGCTTGGATGGGTTCGTTAGTGACGCGGAAGGGAAAGTAACCAACGGTGATTTGGAAGCAGCGATCGCTGCATATAAGCAAGCCGGCGGGTACAAACAGGCGGATCAGAAGGCCGCTCAATTGAATAGTGCACGTGCGCAGTTAGACCAGCTTTATGGGCAAATGGGGGCCAGCGCCGCCTCGAGCCAATGGGACGTCGCTCTCAACATTAGCAGTCAGATACTTAACAGCTATCCCAATTACCGTGACGTCAAGGCTAAACGAGCAGGTTACTTAGAACAGCTCTACACGGCGGCTTCAACCGCACTAAGCCAAGGAAATAATCGTGAGGCTGTCAGGCTATTTGGCATCTTGGTCTCTGCGGAAAAGAATTACAGGGACAGCAATGAGAAACTTGGCCAAGCGCAACTCGCAGCGCGCAAGGCTGCTCCTGGCGTTTACCCCGTCAATGCAAGGATAAATACATCCGCTTTCGTTGATTGGATTGTTACGCTCACCAGCATTGAGATTCTGGCTGATGGTCGACTCAAGATGAACCTGGCTTATCAGAACAACTCGACCCAATCCGCAAACCTGCGTTGCCCCAGCGGCAGTGCTAATGATCCGGCGTGGTATATAGTGTTGTCAACTGGCATCAAATCCTTTAGTGTGGACGACGACTGCCATCTTCATCAAGGTGAAACGTTTTCCGTACAACCTGGAGGCGTCCGCACTGGCTGGGAAGTCTATCCTTCTCTAGATGATGCGACTAAGCCCTTCACTTATGTCGCTGATGACTGGGGTTCGGTCAAGGATATCATCTTGGTGCGTTAACAATATCTGTAGCTATTACGCAGTTGGGCGGGAATCAGGTATAAAGGAGCAATGAATCCAGCCAAATGCAGTGCCGTTGATTACATTCACTTTCTGGTCGCGACGCCGCATGCATATAGCTGCACCGAAGCTGCGCGCATCCAACTCGCGTAGCCCGACGCACCGGCCCACGAGTAGAACAGCGTCGCGCTGATCACATACTGGTCGCACACCTCGCTGAGGGACGTGTTGGTTGTGCGTCCCTCCTTTGCTTTTCATCGGGCTACACCTGTAGAGTGTTTCTATCAGCCGAACCTCGTTCAATTTCTGGACCTTTTTGTCTCACTGCGATTTAAGCAAAACAGCGCCGAAGGGATAGGGACTTTGTTTTCGAGCCAGCGTCCGGCAGGGCATCCGGGGCGGGGCCCGGTCAAACCAAACTTGGAGACAACTCATGAAAGCAATTCTATTCCGAAACCACGGATCATCGGACGTTCTTCAGCTCACAGAGGTCGAAAAACCCACCCCTAACGAAAATCAAGTCCTGATCAAAATTCATGCCGCGTCCATCAACGCCCTTGATTACCGTATGGTGAGAGCCAACCCGATTCTGGTTCGCCTGATGACCGGCGGGTTTCTAAAGCCACCAGACCCGCGCCTCGGATCGGACATCGCGGGGCGGGTCGAAGCGGTTGGCGAAAACGTCAAGCAGTTTCGGCCCGGCGATGAGGTGTTCGGCTGTGCCAGGGGCGCATTTGCCGAGTATGTCCTTGCCAGAGAAACGTATCTGGCGTTGAAGCCGGTCAATAGATCATTCGAGGAAGCCGCGGCCGTGCCGGTGGCGGCGCTCACCGCTCTGCAGGGCCTTCGCAACGCGGGCGGCATCCGGCCCGCGCAAAAGGTTTTGATCCAGGGCGCCTCGGGTGGCGTCGGTACGTTTGCCGTACAGGTGGCCAAATCGTTCGGGGCTGAAGTGACCGCCGTGTGCCGCACGAAGAATCTGGACATGGCGCGCTCCATTGGGGCCGATCATGTCGTTGATTACACCCAAGAAGATTTCACCCGCAACCGCCAGCAGTACGATCTGATTTTTGCCGTTAACGGGTATCACTCGCTTTGGGCTTATCAGCGCGCGCTATCTCCCCAGGGGATTTATGTTTGCGCCGGAGGCACCATACCGCAGGTTTTACAGGCCTTACTGCTGGGACCTTCGCTGTCAAAGAACGGGGGCAAGAAAATGGGTAGCATGGGCATAGCGAAGGTAAAGCAGGAGGATTTGGTTTTTCTCGGCGAGCTTCTGAAAACCGGCAAAATCGCCCCGGTCATTGATCGGCGGTATCCGTTAAGTGAGATTGCTGACGCTTTCCAATATATCGAAGATACACACGCCCAGGGAAAAGTCGTCATCACGGTGGTCTAAGCCTGTTTTGCTCAAGCCGAAGTGAGACCAACGAGGGTAGAAATTGACGGATGACCTCGGCTGGCTTTGAACGCTTGTACTACTCCCCATAGTCACCCCGATCCGAGGACGGCACGGATCATTTCGTGCGTTTGCCGCGCCGTATCTCCTCTACCGCCTTGAGGACGTCGGCCTCAACTTCCTCCTCGCTGTACTGCTCGTTGCCGGCCTGCATCTTGTTCAGGAGTGCGCTGAAGCGCTGCCAGGCCTGCTGGCGCTTGACACTGCTGGCGGCGCGCGGCACGTCCTTCATGTCTTCGGGATAAAGACGCTCCAGGTCGCTGATGGATACAATCGCGGCTACCGGCAGCCCGCCCCGCTCGATGATCTGCGTCTCCTCGTTCTCGTACACTCGCTTGATGACTTCCCCAAAATTGTTCTTGGCCCGGCTGGCGGGCACGACACGGACACTCATCGGTTTGCGGTTCAATGGACACCTGCCTTGCTTAACGATTGGCTATCATTGGCTAACAGTGGACACTATACAAAATGCTACGGGGGTCGTCAACTTGTCAGACCATCTGGGGTATAGCGCAGATTCGTCGGGGCAGAGCGCCAGCCACACCTCACGCTGTTTGGCAACCGGATGGCTGGCCCCCGACTGGATCGGGGGCTGGCCGTGGCTTCGCCCACAGTACAGACCATCTCACGTCTCCTACAATTCTGGGTGATAACCGGTTGCCCATGACGATGAGCGGTTAGCGAACCGGTCGCAACCCGCTTCAGCGGGTTTTCTATTCATAGCAGGCGGTTTCTAACCGCCTGCGGTGTTAGGGTTCGACGACGATCGTGCCCACCATCCCGGCCGCCCGATGGAAGCCCTCCGATACGACATCGCACGCGTACGTGTACGTGCCCGGCCGGCTGAAAACGAAATCCAGCTCCTGCGAGGTTCCGGGCTCTAGCAGGGCCCTGACATCCGAATCATCAATCGCAAATTCGTGGAGGAGCGAATCGCTATTATCCAGCTTGAGGCGAACCGGTTGTCCGACGCGCGCCCTCAGCGATGACGGACTGAAGTAATAACTGGCCAGCGACATGACGATACGCGGCGCTCCGGCAACGGGCGCAATGTTGACGACCGCCGGAACGCCTCGGGTGGGCGTGGCGACCGGAATCGTTGGCAATATAGAGGGCGGCGTCGGAGGAATGGGTGTCGCCGCCGCGAGCGCTTGCGCCGGGGTCGCGGCGGGTGTCGGACTCAGCGCGGTAGCCGCGCCCGGCGCGCAACCCAGAACGCTCGTCAGGCTGAACAGCGCAAGAACGAAATACACAACCGTACGGAGCATTAAGTTCTCGTCACGCAAGCCTGCGCGCCCTTCCACCATCACCTTCGCAATAATCCGCACTTCCCACTCCCCGCCTTCTCCCATCGCCCAAGGTCTTTCAACGCACAACGCTCCACGCGCAACGCCCTGTCACACCCCCATCCGCTTCTGAAACCAACCGATCGTGCGCCGCAATCCTTCCTCGACCGGTACCTGCGGCTCCCAGCCCAGTAGGCGCCGCGCCTTGCCGATGTCCGGGCGGCGGATTTGCGGGTCGTCCGCGGTGCGCGCGTCCTCGAAGACAATCCCGCCCGGGTTATCCGTCAGCGTGTTGACCAGATTTGCAAACTGTAGAATCGTCAACTCCACCGGGTTGCCGATGTTGGTCGGCTCGTGCTCCTCGGAGAGCAACAGGCGGTACACGCCGTCCACGAGGTCATCTACGTAGGTAAAGGAGCGCGTCTGCTGGCCGTCACCGTAAACGGTCAGCGGTTGATGGCGCAGGGCCTGACCGACGAAATTGGGCACGACCCGCCCATCGTCCAGCGCCATGCGCGGGCCATACGTGTTGAAGATGCGCACAATGCGCGTGTCGAGGTGATGGAAGCGATGATACGCCATCACCATAGACTCGGCGAAGCGCTTGGCCTCATCGTACACCCCGCGCGGCCCGATCGGGTTCACGTGCCCCCAGTACGACTCCGGCTGTGGGTGCACCTGCGGGTCGCCATAGACCTCCGACGTCGAGGCCAGGAAGTATCGCGCCTGCTTGGCCCGCGCCAGCCCCAACGTCTTGTGCGTGCCCAGCGCGCCGACCTTCAGCGTCTGGATGGGCAGTTCAAGATACGAGCGCGGGCTGGCCGGCGACGCAAAGTGCATCACCGCGTCCAGCGGCCCCTCGATAAAGATGTACTCGGTGACATCCTGTTTGATGAAACGAAAGCGCTCGTGCCCCGCCAGATGCGCGATGTTATCCACACTGCCGGTGATCAGGTTATCCATCGCAATCACGCTGTGCCCTTCGGCCAGCAGGCGGTCGCACAGGTGCGAGCCGATAAAGCCCGCGCCGCCGGTAATCAGAACTCGCATCGTCGCTCCTCTAAGCCGTTGAAATCAATTGCGCTTCGACCCACAGCCTTTCCAGAACCGCCAGCGTCAACATCAGCACAAAGGCCAGATCAACCAGAAAGAACGAATTGTCAATCAGGCCGTGCGCCAACGCGGCCACCATCGCCGCCATGACGCCGAGCGCCAGCGCGCGCGCGTCCCCTTCAGGCAACCGCCGATAGACCGCCCGCGCGCGGCGCCAGAACGCCGTCAGCATGAACAGCAACAGCCCCACGCCGGGCAGACCCAGCCGCGTCCAGAAATCGAGCAAGATGTTGTGCGGGTGGCTCAGTCCGGGTTCTGCAAAGGCGGCGGGCAGGATATAGCGCGTGCGATATTGATACAAAAAGTTGTCCAGCCCCACCCCCCAGAGCGGGTGGTCACGGATCATCGCCAGCGCCGATTGCCATAACTGGAGGCGAATGAAACCGGTTCCGCCCGACAAGTCCAAGAGCGAGCGCAGACGCTCGGTGCCGGCGATGGGCAGCAGGCTCACCACAATCAGCGCCAGCACGCCCAACGACCCGAGCAACACCTTGCGGCCGCGCGTCAGCCCGATGAACAGCAACGCCATCGGCAGTGCGATCAACCATGTGCCTTTGGCGAACGTGAGATAGAGCGCCAGCACCATCACCGCGCAGGCGGCCCCATACCACGCGCGGCGTGTGCGGCCAAAGAGCGCCAGAGGCAGAGCCAGCGCCACCGCGCGGTCCAGATATAGGGCCAGATTGTTTGGCGAGAAGTAAACACTGCGCGCCCGTAATACCCCCTCGGCGGCAATCAGGTCACTCTGCGTGATCCAATCGGCCACCGCCTTCACCGCAATCACCGTCGCGCCGGCGAGGAAGGCGTTGATCAGCGGCCTCACGTTGGCCCGCGAGGCGCGGATCATGGCATAGTAGAGCGCAGGCTCGACGATCACGACCCGAAACTCGCGGTTCGCGACGCCGACATTCTCCGCGCTCATCACGCCGATCACGCCGCAAGCGACCCACCCCAATACCACCCAATCCATCACCGACAACTGCCGCCACAGTCTGCTGGCCCTCGTTCGCCAGAAATGTTCAGCGCGCGCGCGCGGCGAGCGCATCAACGCAACCAGCCCGCGCCCCAGATAGCCCGCCGCACACAGCACGACCACGACTTCAACCACCGCATAAGAGCCAATGCCTAGTGAGGTCGGCTGTACGTAAAACGGGATCGCAAAAGCAATCAAAGCCAGCCCGCCGACGGGTTGCCAGAGGGTGAATAGCGCCAACAGCGCCAACAGCAACCACGATAAGGCGATATTCGGGGAGAGGTAAAAGAGCGCGCCACTGCCGAAGAGGCCGACCCAGACCGCCCGCTCAACCACCTGTTGAGCGTTGCGGGTTCCGCGTTCACGCGCCCACGCACCAACGCGCCGACGCGCCGACGCGCTAACGCGCCACGCGATCGCTCCCGCCACCGCGCCCAACCCGACGCCCAGCCACGTCGGCAGTGAGAGGCTATCTCGCTCGCGCGCGACCGTCCAACTGGCAATCGGCCACTGTCCCCATCCGCCCTCCGCGCTAATCTCCGCGCGATGTTCGCTGTCGCTCAGCCCGTGCGCCAGCGTCACCTCGGCCGCCTGCGCCAGCGGATCATATAATACGACGAAACTCCGGCCCTGCTCGTCACGCGGCAGACTGTTGGCGGGCGCGCTGTCTATCGTGACCCACAGGTAGCCCCGGTAAGGCCCGCGCCGGACTGTGAGATCGAGCCTCGTGCCGCGAAATGTCATCACCACCGGCGACAGGTCGTTCTGCGGCGCATCGGCCCCATCGCTCAAAACACGCCACGTTGACGGATAGGCGATGCGCGCGTCGTCCGGCGCGTAACGGCCCGCAGTCAAGACCGGCTTGGCCGCCGCCTCTGACATCAAGGGTAGCCCCAAAGGCGATGGCGTCCCGTCGAGGCCGAACAAAGCGAAACCGGCGCGGGGGTCGCGTTCGCCCTCCGCCTGCCAGCGCGTAAAGACCAGTGGACCCAGCCACGGCCACTCATCCCTTGCCATCTGAATCGCGGCCGCGGTTCGCACAGCCTGTGTCTGCGGGCTGTCGCCGCCAAAGGCCGGGTCGCCCTCGCCGCGGGCCGCATCCTGAGCCTGCCCCCGACTTGGATCGGGGGCCTGTCGAAGGGCCGCCCAGCCAAAAGCCGCCGCCCAGATGGCTTTTTGGCTGTCTGCTTGCGCTTGCATCACTTCCCGCAACAGGACGAGCCGCGAGAAGTTTAAAATGCCCGTATTGATGCGGCGATCATCGGGATCGGTCCAGAAACCGAACGGCTCCGCGGCCACGGCATCGAAGAAATCCCGCGCGCCCGCGCGATACAGCCGCCGCAAATACTCCGGCTCATTCAGGTTCAGCGGCCCGTTTTCGGTCGTCGGCGACAGCGCCGCGCTGACGATGATGGCGCGCGGGTCGGCGGCTCGAATGTTGATCGCCGCCTCCCGCAGCAGACCCGCGTACGCCGCCGGGTCGGGATACTGTCCGCCCCAACCCGACGCCAGATTCGGCTCATCCCATATCTGATAGGCGGCGATCTTCGACCGGTACCGCGTGGCGACCACGCGCGCAAAGGCGCCAAAAGCGCGCCCGTCCTTGGGCGGCGCGCTGGCCGGCTGTTGGGGGTCGCGCGCCCAAACCGGCGAATCGCCGAGCACCGCCCAGACCTTGAAGCCGCGCGACTCGGCCTCGGCGAGGAATGTATCTAGGCCCGACCAATCGTCGTCGGAGGCCGTTGCGGAGCCCTCTTTCGGCGGGCTTTTCTGCACATCAGCCCAGCGGATCGGCACCCGCAGCCACCGCAGGCTGTTCGGTTGTCCCCACTGCGCTTGCCGGAAGAACGCCTCGCGCGCGGCCGGGTTGAGCCGCCCTCCATCTATGTTGGTTCCCAGCGTATGGTCGGCCCACGCCACAGCCTCCGGCACACCATAGACGGCCCCGCGCGGCGGCTGATCCAACCAGTCCCCTGCCAGCCCGCCGGCCGCGGCCCCACAGCAGAGGCAGAGCGCCAGAAAGAGTTGCCCTCTTGTCATCAGCCGCTAATCATACAGGAGAACCGGACAAACGGCGAAAAGCGGGCGTGTAAACTTTGCGGCACCCGTTTTCCGTGTTATAATCGTGCTTTGTAAGCATAAGTCTGCAAGCAAGGAAACCCCCTATGGCTGATATTATTTTGAACGCCGAGCCGCGAACCGTTATTGGCAAACAGGTCAAAGCCCTGCGCAACAAAGGTCTGGTGCCGGTGATTGTCTATGGCCGCCAGCGCGAGCACCCTTTGTCGCTTCAGGTGGAGGACAAGGCCCTGCGCAAGACGTTGAAACTGGCCGGCGGCCACCGGCTGATTAACCTTCAGGTCAATGGCAGTTCGATCATGAGCGTGGCGCGTGATGTCCAGCAATCCCCCATCACCCGCGCGATCCTCCACGCGGACTTTCAGGAAGTCAGCATGACCGAAAAGATCGTGCTGTCCGTGCCCCTGCGCTTCGCCGGAGAGTCGCCCGCCGTCAAAACCGGCTTGGGCCTGCTCATCCGCTCGCGCGAGTCGGTTCAGATCGAGGCCCTACCCGGCGATCTGATTGACTCGATCATCGTGGATATTAGCCCGCTGGCCGCGCCCGGTCAGGCGATTCACGTCAGCGACCTGAAGGTCAGCAACCGGGTGCGGATTGTTACGCCCATGGCCGAGACCGTCGCGCTCATGGTAGCTGTGAAGGAGGAAGTGTTGACCGAAGCCGCAGTCGAAGAGGTGTCGGCTGAGGTGGAAGTCATCAAGAAGGAAAAAGCGCCCGACGAAGAGGCCGAAGAAACCGAATAAAGGTGAGGGCGGCAAAGCCGCGCAGACTGCCAAAAGGTGGGGACCTGGTTCCCCACTTTTTGCTGTCAAGGCAACGAATGGTATAATCGCGACAGCCTGCGGAGGATATGCTTTGGCGTTTAACCCACTCAATTGGCTTCTGGGCCTCTTCTCCAGTGACATCAGCATTGACCTTGGCACGGCGAATACGCTGGTGCTCGTGCGCGGTAAAGGCATTGTCATCAATGAGCCGTCGGTGGTCGCCATTGAGAAGAAGACCAAGCGAATCTTGGCGATTGGCCTCGAGGCCAAGAAGATGGTCGGGCGCACGCCAGCCAACATCATCGCCATTCGCCCACTGCGCGACGGGGTCATCTCAGACTTTGAAATCACCGAGCAGATGCTCCAGCGCTTTATCAAGAAAGTGCATGAGGGCTCGCTGTTGATGCCGCGCCCGCGTGTGGTGGTCGGCATTCCCAGCGGGGTGACACAGGTGGAGCGGCAGGCGGTGCGCGATGCCGCCGTGAGCGCCGGCGCGCGCGAGGCGTTCCTGATAGAGGAGCCCATGGCCGCCGCGATTGGCGCCGGTCTGCCCATCACCGAGCCGACCGGCAGTATGATCGTGGACATCGGCGGCGGGACCACCGAGGTCGCGGTGCTCTCGTTGGAAGGTATCGTAGTGGCGCGGTCACTGCGCGTCGCCGGCGATGAAATGAACGAGGACATCATCAACTATGCGCGCCAGAAGTATAACCTGCTGGTCGGCGAGCGCATGGCCGAGTCCATCAAGATGACCATCGGATCGGCCCACCCGCTGGAAGAAGAGAAAACCAGCCTGCTGCGGGGCCGCAATCTGATTACGGGTCTGCCCGAAACCGTCGAAATCTCAAGCGTTGAAGTGCGCGAGGCGCTGGCGGCGTCCGTGCAGACCATCGTCTCGGTGGTGCGCAGCGCCATTGACGACACGCCGCCCGAATTG
>JACQEC010000128.1 GCA_016200765.1 Chloroflexota bacterium
CTTGCGTGTATTGGCCGCTCTGGAGCATCTGGCCACCAGTCAGTCGCCGTTCGGTCTTTTGGGCACGGGTTAGTTTCTTGGGTTGCCAAGTCATGCTACCCAGTTTACTACATTAACTTTCTTTCCTGAAGGTCAATAAAAGCGACCCAACCCCGCATACAGCCGTCGGTGCTACCTAACCGCCCTACCCCGTAAGCGCCCTACGTCTTGCGCGGGCGGTACTGAATCGCCTCGGCCAGATGCGCGGTCTGGATGCGCTCCGCTCCGGCCAAATCCGCAATCGTGCGCGCCACCTTCAACAGCCGGTGATAGACGCGCGCGCTCAACTGCATCTGCTGGGCGGCGGCGCGCAGGAGCGCGCGCCCTGTTTCGTCCAACTCGCAAAACTGCCGCACCTCGGCCGGGCCCATATCGGCGTTGCAGGCCAGCCGCCCGCCCGCGTAGCGGCTCTGCTGTGCCGCGCGCGCTTTCTCCACCCGCGCGCGGATGGCCGCCGACGGCTCGCCCAGCCGCGTGCCCGATAGCTTCTCGTAATCTACGCGCGGCACCTCCATGTGAATGTCAATGCGGTCGAGCACCGGGCCGCTGATGCGGTGCTGGTAGCGCGTGACGGTGGAGGCGGAGCAGGTACAGCGTCCCGACGGGTCCCCATACCAGCCGCAAGGACATGGGTTTGCAGACCCAACCAGCATGAAGTTGGCCGGGAAGGTCAGCGTGCCGGTGCTACGCGCAATCGAGACGATCTTATCTTCGAGCGGCTGGCGGAGCACTTCCAGCACGCGCGGGCCGAACTCCGGCAGTTCGTCGAGGAAGAGCACGCCGCGATGCGCCAGCGAAATCTCGCCCGGGCGCGGCCAGTGGCCGCCGCCGACCAATCCGGCGTGGCTGATGGTGTGGTGCGGGGCGCGAAAGGGACGCTGGCGCACCAGCGGCTGGCCGCCGGGCAACATATCCGCCACTGAGTAGATGCGCGTCACGTCCAGCGCCTCGTCAATGGTCAGCGAGGGCAGGATAGACGGCAACGCGCGCGCCATGAGCGTCTTGCCTGCGCCGGGCGGCCCGACCATCAGAACATTGTGGCCGCCGCTGGCCGCCACCTCCAACGCGCGCTTGACGTGCTCCTGCCCGCGCACCTCCTGAAAGTCCACCCCCTGATAGATGGCGTCGCCGTCGGCTGGCGGCTGTGCGTGCAGGAGCGCGGCGAGCGGCTCAACGCCGTTGAAGTGCCGCGCCAGTTGGCTCAGCGACTGCACCGGATAGATGTCCGGCCCCGGGATAAGCGCGGCTTCGGAGGCATCCTGCTCGGGCACGAACACCGCGCGCAGTCCCATCTGCCGGGCGAACAGAACCATCGGCAACATGCCGTTGGTGTGGCGCACACTGCCGTCGAGCGATAACTCGCCGACGAACAGGCAATCCTCCGCGCTGGCCTGCATCTGCCGATTGGCGATGAGCAGGGCGATGGCGATGGGCAGGTCGTAGGCGGGGCCTTCCTTGCGCAGGTCGGCGGGGGCGAGGTTGACGGTGATGCGCTGGTTGGGGAAGGAGAAGCCGGAGTTCTTGATGGCGGCGCGCACGCGCTCGCGGCTCTCGCTGATGGCGGCGTCGGGCAGGCCGACGACGACGAAGGAGCCGAGGCCGGGTGAGATGTCCACCTCGACCTGAACCGCGGCTCCGTCGAGACCGATCAGCGCGCAGGAGGTGACTTGGGCAAGCATGGCTGGAAGAATGGGATGATTAGGCTGGCGGGCGAGAGTATAGCATTGTTGGGGGCGTTCTATCAACTGGCTCGATCGCATAGGGCAATTTCGCTAGCACACTATCTTGCGCGTCGGATTCGCTGATAGGCCGTTAGAGCGAACGTGCGACGATCAAATAGGTATAGGCTCGTCTCTCCGCCGGTTTGAGTGGCGGTTGGGCATAGATGATTGACGTGATGGCTTGTTCAGGGCGCCAATGCATTTGCCCCATGCGTTTGCGCGTTTGCAGCGCTCCTCAAAAGTCCCGTGACAAGCCAATGGTTCGACATCCTTCGACAGGCTCAGGATGCAGGCTCAGGATGCAGGCTCACCATGTAGCGAAAGCACCCTGAGCCTGTCGAAGGGTGCGGCGCTTACCCGCCAGCCCGCGTGATGCGCGCCGCATGGTTCGACAGGCGGCTGACCGTTACTCAATCCGCAAGAATCGCCAGAAACCCGTGATGACATGGCCCTGCAATTATGCTACAATAC
>JACQEC010000116.1 GCA_016200765.1 Chloroflexota bacterium
CCGTTAATATCTAATCTTGCTCGACACATTTCCGCCACAGGCCGTTGATTTCTACCTTACGTCACAAAGAGAGGAACCGCATGAACCAGCATCCGATTGTGCATCTCGAAATTTCAGCCAAGAACCCCGCTGTGTCAGACCAGTTCTATGCCAGCGTGTTCGGTTGGGCCATTGAAGTTGACTCCAAGTTCAACTATCACCAGTTCCGCACCGAGGGCGGCCCCGGCGGCGCGTTCGTCGAGGGCGAGGGCATCATCCCCTATATCTACACCGACGATGTTGACACGTCGCTCGCGCGCGTGGAAGCAGCCGGAGGCAAGACCATTTCCCCCAAGATGGAAATCCCCGGCACGGGTTGGTTCGCCTTGTTTTCCGATCCCGCCGGAAACCGGATCGGGCTGTTCACGCCGATGGGCCAGATGGGATAACGGGAGTACTTCGTCGTCTGTTGAAGGAGAAACGCGGCATCCTCAACCTTTTGAGATGCCGCGTTCGTTTTTTCTGCGGGTCGGTTTAGACCACGCCCGCTTTGATATAGGGGTATAGCGCAGATTCGTCGGGGCAGAGCAACAGCCACACCTCACGCTGTTTGGCAACCGGATGGCTGGCCCCCGACTGGATCGGGGGCTGGCCGTGGCTTCGCGCTTAGCGCAGACCATCTCACGTCTCCGACGATTCTGGGGGATAACCGGTTGCCCGTGACGATGAACGGTTAGCGAACAGGCCACAACCCGCTTCAGCGGGTTTTCTATTCATAGCAGGCGGTTAGAAACCGCCTGCGTCGCTACGTGTTCACGCCCAACCTCCTCACGTCTCCGACGATTCTGCGCTATACCCTTGATATAGCAAGCCATTGCGCTCGCCGCTACATGGTGCTATAGTGCATATGGAGGAACACACGGCTATGACCGAGCGACGGATCGCTATCGTCACCGGCAGCGCGAAAGGCATCGGCGCGGCGGTCGCCGAGCGTTTGGCTCGCGACGGCATGACTGTCGTAATCAACTACCGGACCAGCCAACGCGAAGCCGAAGCCCTGCTGTCGCGCATCCAGGCGCACGCGCCCGACTCCATCGCGGTGCGTGCTGACGTCAGCCGTCCCGATCAGGCGCAAGCCCTGATCGAGCAGGTACTGGCGCGCTTCGGGCAGGTGGACGTGCTGGTCAACAACGCCGGACCGTGGCTGGTCAAGGCGGCCTTCGACACCCGTGTAGACGAGTGGCAAATGATACTGGACAACAATCTGTCCAGCACCTTTTACTGTTGCAAGTTCGCCCTGCCCGCGATGCGCGCGCGACAGCAAGGCCAGATCGTCAATTTCGGATCCGCCAACACCGAATTGGCGCGCGGCGCGCCCAATGTCACGGCCTACAACGTTGCCAAGGCCGGCGTCGTCGTCCTGACGCGCTCGCTGGCGCGCACCGAAGGGCCGTTCGGCATCCGCGTCAACTGTGTCAACCCCGGATACATGGACACCTACGCCCTATCGGATGCGGATCGCGCTCACATGCCTTCACTGATCCCGCTGAAGCGGCTCGGCTCGCCCGCCGACGTCGCCGAGGCGGTAGCATTTCTCGTATCTGACAAGGCCGGCTACATCAATGGAGCCGTGTTGAACGTGCATGGCGGATTGTGGGTTTGAAGGCCGGGTATAGCGCAGATTCGTAGGGGCGAAGCCACGGCCACGCGCCACGCTATTGGCTAATCCGATGGCTGGCCGTTGCTTCGCCCTCCCCTCATGCCGTCTCACGACTCCGACGATTGCGCGTTATCGCCTTGATAACCAAGGCGTTTCACGTTTCATCTCCAGATATGGTATAGTAGCGCCCATGAGCATAGACTACTACCTCCCGGGCGAGCGAAAGGCATCTGACCGGCGTGCCCACCCGCGCACGACGGTTCGTAATCAATTAAGTTACGATTACTATTCGCCTGAAGGCGTAAAGTTGGGGAGTGGCCTGGCGTTCACGCTAAATATCAGCCAGAGCGGCATGTTGCTGGAAACCGATAAGCCGCTGGAACCTGCCGCGGGACTACTGCTCGAAATGGTCACACCGCTCTACACCTTCATCGCCAACGCGGTCGCAGTCTACTCGTTCCAAATTGAAGAGCATCGCTTTCGGATCGGCCTCAGCCTGCAAAAGGTCATCGAAGGCGGCTGGCAGCCGATAGCCGACATGCCGGCAGTAGAGGAGCGCGAATGACATTTGAACGCCCTACATTGGCCGACGTTTTGCTCGCCAAGCGGCTGATTGCGCCGTACCTGAAACCCACGCCGTTGTATCGCTACGGCGCGCTGGATCGCTTGGTCGGCGCAGAGGTCTACGTCAAGCACGAGAACCACCAACCGATTGGCGCGTTCAAGATTCGCGGTGGGATCAATCTGGTCGCGCAACTCAGCGCCGCCGAGCGTGCGCGTGGCATCATCACCGCCTCCACCGGCAACCACGGCCAGTCGCTGGCCTACGCTGGGCGACTGTTTGGGGCGCGCGTGATCATCGGCGTTCCGGAAGGCGCGAATCCACTAAAAGTCGAGGCGATGCAGAACCTTGGGGCCGAGGTGCTCTTTCATGGCCGCGACTTCGACGAGGCGCGCGAGTATGTTGAGACGCTGGCCGAGGAGCGCAACCTGCGCTATGTCCATCCCGCCAACGAAAAGCTGCTGATCGCGGGCGTTGCCACCGAAACATTGGAGATTCTGGAGGAGCGTCCCGACATTGAAGTGATCATCGTGCCGGTGGGCGCTGGCAGCGGGGCCAGCGGCGCGTGCATCGTCGCCAAAGCGATTAACCCGCAGATTCGGGTGATTGCGGTTCAGGCCGAGCGCGCGCCGGCCGGCTATCTTTCGTGGAAGGAGGGCCGCCTGCTGGAAGCGCCGATGAACACCTTCGCCGAGGGTCTGGCGACGCGCACCGGCTACCCACTGCCGCAATCCATCCTGCGCGACCTGCTGGACGATTTCGCGCTGGTGAGCGACGATGAAATCCGACACGCTATGCGCTTACTGCTGGAGAAGACGCACAACCTCGCCGAAGGCGCGGGCGCATCGGCGCTGGCGGCGGCGCTAAAAATGAAGGAGCAACTGGCTGGCAAGAAGGTGGCGATTGTTCAGAGCGGCGGCAACACCTCGCTGGAGCACGGCCAGCGGCGCTGGCGCCGGTCTGGCGCAATGAGTTGGGCGGCATAGACGGCGCACTGATCGCGTATGACTGGGCGTCCTATGAACTCGTCGCCACAACACGCGAAGCCGTCCAAGGGTTGCTGGGCTGTCTGTATCGCGTGCCGGGGCACGGATGGCAGTTGTCCTTTCCCGACTGGGCGATGCCGGACGTGGTGGCCCATTGGCCGGAAGTCACCCGCGGCTACGAGGTATTCCACATCTGCACGCCCGGCACCTACCAACCGCCGCCCGTGCCAGGCGCTGACATCGTTCAGTTGTCGCCAGCGCTGGTTGAGCAATGCGCCTTCGAGTTGGAGGTTGTCAAGTCGCTTAGCGGGCTTTCCCTGCGCCCGTCAGCTATGCGAACGGGCGTACCTGCGATTTACGGCGCCATCGTGGACGGCCAAATCGTCAGCCTGGCCGACGGCTCCGCGATGAGTGATCAGGTGGCAATCGTCCAGCAGGTTTATACCATCCCCGGCTACCGACGGCGCGGCTTGGCGACCGCAGTTGTCGCCCGGCTGACCGAAGCGCTGTTCGCGTTGGGCCTCGTTTGCGCCTATGCCGCCAGCACGGCCAACCAGCCATCGCTTGCCCTCTGCCGCTCGTTGGGCTATAAGCCGATGGCGACTTTCGGCGTTGCCGAATATGAAGATGGCGGGGCGGTCTGACCGTTCCATGACTCGTTCGATCCTCTATCAATCCAGCAAGTACGACGGCTCGGTCAATTATCGCTGGCAGGCGCAGCTCGAGTATGAGAACAGCCATCTGATCATCCTCTACACGCCGCCGAACACCCCCTATAGCGGGCGGCGCTCCGGAATCTTGCGCTACCCGTTTCGCAGCTACTTCTGGACCGACCGCTGGTACAACGTGAACCAGACCTTTCTTGGTCAGGACCACGCCGAACTGCGCCACTACATCAATCTGGGCACGCCCGCTGTCTTTCGCGATGGGGCCGTTTCGTTTGTGGACCTCGACCTCGACTTTGACATGGACAACCGGTGGAATCTGACCCTGCTCGATGAGGATGAATACGCGGCGCACAGTCGGCAATTTGCCTACCCGCGCCCCATCCGCCACCGCGTGGACGAGGCGGTGCAAGAAATCCGCCGGAGAGTGCGCGAGCGCGCGTGGCCCTTTGCCAGCGGCCTGCAAGGCCCGCGAATACGGATTCGCCCGTTCTACTGGAGCGATCTGGAGCGTATGGATGCGTGGCAGGGCTCTTACGGGCCGTTCGATGACCCGTGGCTGATTCCCTCGCCCGGCACCTCCGAGCGCCATTACTGGTTCGCCAACTACCTCGACGCGCCCATCTGCCGCCTTTACGCCATCGAACAGCTCGACGGGGAGTTGATCGGCCACCTCTCCCTTCGAGAAATTACTCGCGGATCGCAGGCGCGGCTGGGTATCGGCTTTGCGCCGCTGGCGGTCGGGCAAGGCTTTGGCACGGAGACGCTTCAAACCTTCCTGCCCTACTACTTCGAGGTGCTGGGCTTTGAGCGTATGGTGCTGGACGTGGCGGCGTCCAACCAGCGCGCGGTTCGGGTCTACCAGAAGATCGGTTTTCGCCCTTCTGGCGAGCATTTCCGGGGGACTGACGACGAGGTTTACCAGTGGCTGGAAGACGGGCCGCACTTCGCCTCATTACGCAGATTCTTCCGACGCACGGGATGGGGTTTTCAGCAATTGCACTACGATATGGAGCTGTCGCATCAGAACTGGCAACAGCAAGCCGCCGTGCAGAACCAAATGCCGAACCGCCCATGACAGCCACGAAATGACGGTAGGGGCAAACGGTCTGTCTCCCCTGACGCGAGTCAGCGCGTGAACGATCAGGCCGATTTGCACGCGGCTTCGCCCTTACCGGTCCCGCACGGCTCAGTACGGCGGTACGCTCACATGGCAAAACGCTGAATGATATGGGCCGTGTGCTGGGCGCCTTTGACGAACAGGTCAAGCCGCATGTTCTCGTTGGGCGCGTGCACCTGCGACCCCGGATAGCTGACCCCCGCGCTCCCGATAGGCACATGCAGATAGTGGACGAAGGCATGGTTTGGCCCACTGCCACCGGCCATCGGTGATATTGACATCTCCTGATCGTACACCTCCAGCGCCGTATCCGCGACCAACTTGATAAACGGGTGGTCGGGGTCGGTGCGGGCCGGCTTCTCGCCAGATAACAGTTCCACCTGTACGTCACCAAAACCGTGCGCCTGCAGGTGCTTGCGCAGTTTCTCCACGATGTCATCCGGCGACTGGTGCGGCACCAGTCGGAAGTCAACTTTGGCGCTGGCGCGGGCCGGGAGGACGGTTTTGGTGCCCTTCGCCTGATACCCCGCCGTCAAGCCGCTGATCGTGCAAGTTGGCACCATCACAGCCTCGCGGCGCAGTTCAGTCCCCGGCTGCAAGCCCTTCAGGAACTCCTGCACGCCGTAGCGCCGGCGCATGTCCCCCGACGAATCCGGCAGGTTCGCCAGCAGTTCCATATCGCGTGCGGTCGGCTGTTCGACGTCGTCGTAGAAGCCGGGAATCAGCACCCGCTCCCGGCTGTCCTTGATAGCACTCAAAGCCCACACCAAACGCCACGCGGCGTTCGGGAAGATCGAGCCGCCCAGCCCCGAATGGACATCCTGGGTCAGGCACTGCACCGACAGTTCGACGTAACAGATGCCGCGCATCCCCAGCACCATGCTGGGCTGTTCCCGAAAGTTCACCCCGCCGGTCTCCCAGATGCAGGCATCGGCTTTCAACTCCTCCGCATGGGACTCGATGAAGGCGGGCAGTGACGGACTGCCCATCTCCTCCTCGCCTTCGATGATGAACTTGATGTTGCAGGGCAGCTCTCCGCTGACCTCCTTGATCGCATCTATGGCGGCCAGTCGGCAGGCAATATGCCCCTTGTCGTCGCTGACACCCCGCGCAAAGAGCTTCCCCTCGCGAACGGTTGGCTCAAAAGGTGGGGAATCCCACAATTCCAGGGGTTCAGGCGGCTGGACGTCATAATGGTTGTAAAAAAGCAGGGTTTTGCCGCTTCTGCCGGCCGCCTCGCCGATTACGACCGGGTGGCCGGGCGTTGGGTGGATGGCCGCCCGGAAGCCGCGCTGGCGCAGCATCTCGGCGACCAGTTCAGCGCATTCCCGAACCCCAACGCCTTGGGTCGAGATGCTCGGCTGGGCGCAGAGCCTCGACAGCTCGTCAATACTGCGCTCCAGATTGCGCTCAATGCGCGCGTCAATTTCGGATAGTAGGTTTGGCATGGATCTCCCTTGAAACGAGGGTTGGCGCGGAATTGCGCACCCGTCAGCAAAGACAACAGCCAGCCCTATGCTCGGACTGGCTGTTTGGTCTTGAATGAAGACGATCTGCAAGGCGCGCTGGATAAGCCCAAGACGCTCGACACGTTAGCCAACGCGCCTTGATGATCGCATAGCGGCACGTCCCGTTTGGCGGTAGAAACGGTTGGTTGAGCCCGCGAACAAACGCCCGTTGGCTAATTCGCTCCGGGTTTGGCCATTTCTTCGGGTTTGGCCTCCATTGCAGGGGCCGCTGGAGCCATAGCGGGCGCGGCGGGCGCGGCCATCTTCTTGGCGGCCATCTTCTTGGCGGGGGCCTTCTTCTTGGCGGCCATCTTCTTGGCGGGGGCCATCTTCTTGGCGGCCGTCTTCTTGGCGGGCGCGGCTTTCTTCTTCGTCGGCATTTTGCCTCCTGTGCGAGTGAAAGTTTTTGCGAGCGTCTTCGAGCCTAAGCGATAATATCAAATGACCATGCGACTGTCAATACCTTATCGCAAATTTGTTCAACGAATTTTGCCATGAGTTGTTTACAATCGAATCAGGTTCCGCTCAAACGCCGTCAGCACCTCGACACCGGTCTCCGTGCACACGAGATCATCCTCAATCCGCACGCCGACCTTGCCCTCAACGTAGATACCCGGCTCGACCGTGAAGATCATGCCGACCTCGAGCGGCGTCGGGTTGCCCGCGACCATGTAGGGCGGCTCGTGCCCTTCCAGACCGAGACCGTGGCCGGTGCGATGGATAAAAAACTCGCCAAAATCCCCCTCGTCTATCACCCGGCGCGCCGCCCGATCCACGTCGCCGCACGCCACGCCGACGCGGGCGGCGGCGCATCCGGCGCGGTTGGCCCCCAGCACCAGACGATAGACCTGCTCGGCCTCCGGCGACACCGCGCCGACGGCAAAAGTGCGCGTAATGTCGGCCACGTAGCCGCCATACGCCGCGCCGCAGTCTATGATCACAAAATCGCCGTTCTGTATCCGCCGGTCAGTCGGCACGGCGTGGGGATTGGCCGCGTTGGGGCCGGAAGCGACGATGGGCGAGAACGGCATCCCCTCGGTTCCGGCGTTCATACAGGCCATGCGGTAGGCGGCGGCAACCTCCCGTTCGGTTGCGCCGACCTTGATGGCCGCCATCGTCTCGCGCAGGGCCGCCTCCATAATCGCCACGGCTCTGCGTGTCTTCTCGATTTCGTCCGCGTCCTTGATCGCCCGGAAAGTCGGGAACTGCTCTTCCAGCGCGCTGAGCCGGACGCCCGGCGCGTGCCGTTCAAACGCCTTAACCTCGATGGCGCGCATTTGGAGATACTCGACCACCAGCGCGCGCCCGGCCAGCCGCATCGCCTCGCAGGCGCTCGCAAACGCGCCTTCGTGACCCTGCTCGTCGCTCCAGGCAAATACCCGGACGGACGGGCCCAGCGTCTGGGATACCCGCGGCGCTTCCAGCGCAGGCGCGATAATGCCCCGCTCCCCGCCTGCGCCGAGGATAAACACCGATGGCCGCTCGCTGAGGTGCAGGGAGAGGCCGGTCAGGTAGAGCATGTTCGGGCCGGGAACCAGCGCCAGCGCGTCCAGCCGCTTGGCGCCCAGTTGTCGCTCTGCGCGCTGTAAGCGTTCAAGATTCATGTTGGCTCCTGTTGGTTGTTGGGAAAGAGACGCGCTACGCGCCCAGCACAGCGCGCACGCTTGGCCGCGCCAGAAACGAAGACCGCAGTTCGGCGGTGGGCACACGGGCGGCAATCTCCGCGATAATATCGCGCGCCTGCTGGCGGTAGGCCAGCGCCTGTGTCTGCGCGCCCCGCTCCGACTCAAGGTCGGCTAGCTCCGCCAGTATCTGCCACAGGATAAACCGCGATCCGCGCCCCTCGGCTTCGGCGCGTGCCTCCAACAGTGCTGCCCGCGCTTCATCGTCCCGGTGCAAGGCAATCAGCGCCCTACCCGCTAGATACAGGACGGGAGGCATGAAAGCGCGTATGCGATAGCGCTCCATCTTCGCTTGAATCTCAGTAGCCACAGCCACCGCCTGCTCGGCGTCGTTTTGTGCAAGATGGAATTCGCCTTCGGCCAGCGCGATCATGATCGGCGCGGGTGTGCTGAAGTCGTCAATCTGGGGCAACCTGCGTCGCTGCTCGATAGCCCTACTGGCGGCGGGTAGGTCCTGCCTGAGGACGTGCAGTCGCGCCAGCGCCGCCCAAGCCCAGCCTTGAATAACCGGGGGTGTCGAGGGCTGTAAAAATGCAAGCCCTTCCTGCGCCAACCCAAGCCCGCGCTCGAGCGCGCCCAGTTCGGCGTATATCAGCCCCAGATCAATGCGTGGCAACGACTGCACAATGACCAACCCCGACAGGCGGGCAAGCGCCACAGCATCCTCCAAACAGGCAATGGCTTGGCCCGAATCGCCGCGTTCCCAATGGACGTACCCCGCAATCCAGCGGCTGTAACATTGCCCCCAGGCGCTCCCAATGGTTCGCGCCAGCCCGTAGGCCTCCTCTGACAGCCGCAGGCTGGTGTCGAGTTCCCCGGCGGTGTATGCGTGGTCGGCGCCGCTCGCCAGATTGTCCGTCAGCATCGTCAGGTTGCCCTGATCGCGCCACAAGCGTCGGGATTCCTCTTCGGCGGCGCGCGCGCGCTCGTGAGCGCCGATCGCCACGTAGGTGTGCGTCAGGTCGTTCAGCGTGAAGGCCATCTGCTCTCGCAGATTCAGTTCCCGCGCTATCGCAAGCGATTGCTCGCCAAACGGCGCGGCTTCATCGGCTTTCGCACTAAAATAATGCGCCAGCATGAGTACCCACAAGACCTTGGCCTCGGCTGGCCGATTGCCCCTTTCACGAGCCAGCGCCAGTGCCCTATGGCTCAATGCCTTCCCCTTTTCGGGGTCGAGCACGCTGGTCGGGGTCGCGTAAAGGGTTGCCCGCGCGGTCAACGCCGCCAGTTCCAGTTCCCGATCCCCCTGTGCGCGCGCTTCATCCTCCATCGCCTCATAGTTGCCCACCGCCCGCTCATACTGACCGATCAACTCCAAAGCGCGCCCGCGACTGCTATAGACCTCCTGCCAGGGCACAGCGCCGGCGGCGACGCGCGGGGCAATCTCGAGCGCGCGGTCGTAGTACGCCACAGCCTCGGCGTTCGCGTAGACCCGCACGGCGGCCATCGCCGCGCGCAAAAAGTAAACGAGCGCGCGGTAGTCGTCGCCGCCTTCATAAAAATGCTGAGCCAGCAGGGGCGCAAATTCGTCCAACCGACCAGCGTCAGGCAAGACAGACCGCTCCAACGTTTCGCCCGTCGCCAGATGCAGTTGCTTGCGGTCGTGCTTCAACAGGGAGTGATAAACGGCCTCGTGGACAAGCGCGTGGCGGAACAGGTATTCCACTTCTGGGTGTGCCGCCTTCAGGCTCACCAGTCCGGCAGATTCCAGCCGACTCAACTGGCCGATAACGCTCATTGCATCGCCAAGACTTTCTCCAGCACCTTGACGGAAAACTGCCGCCCGATGACCGAGGCCACGCGCAGGGTGCGCTTCACATCCTCCGGCAGCCGGTCAATCCGCGCCAGCAACAGGCCCTGCAAGTTGTCCGGGATGTCAACCGTCTCAATCTCTTTTTCGGCCACCCACGCCTCGCCCTTCCTGACAATCGCGCCGTGGTCAATCAACATGCGGATCAGCTCTTCGACAAAGAAGGGGTTGCCTTCAGCCTTGCGCAGGATGATGCTCCGCACGTTTTCCGGCAGGGATTCGATTTCAAGCAGGTTAGAGACCAGCCGGTTGCTATCCGCCTCCGATAGGGGGTGCAGATTGAGCTCCGTCAGGCTGGCGCCCAGACTCTCGCGGGCGGCGGTGACCAGTCTCCAGCCGGGTGCATCGCGGTCGGGGCGGGTGATGAAGCAGAACAGCAAAGGACACTCCGCCGTCAGCGGCAGGAGTTTGATCAGTAAGTCGGTTGACGACGGGTCTGCCCAGTGGATGTCGTCCAGCACGAGCGCCAGCGGCTGCCGGCCTGCCAGTCCTTGCAGCAGGTCGCGGAGCGCGATGAGGTATTGCGCTTGCAGCGCCTGTGGGTCGAGCATTTTGATGCGCTCCTGCGCCGCGCCCTCAAGCGGCACCGACAGCAGGTGCGCTAAATAGGGATACGGGTCGCCAACGCCCATCGGGTTCGCGGGCGCGCCCTGAGCCTGTCGAAGGACCGCGCCGCCGGATCGTTCACGAATATACGCTTGCAGCGCGGCGCGCACCTCGGCCTCACCCGCGGCAGCCGTCACGCCAATCAGGGAGCGCACCAGGTCTATCAGCAAGTGGTATGCCAATCCTTGGCCATAGGATAGGCAGTGCCCTTCCGCCCACTGCAACGGCGCGAGCGAGGCGCCCATCGCCTGATGCCATTCGGCAATCAGGCGGCTCTTGCCAAGCCCCGGCTCCCCCACCACCGCGACCGCACGCCCCAATCCCGACCCGACGGCGGCGCTGAGCTGCAACAGCGTCGCGAGTTCGCCCTCGCGGCCCACCATGGGGCTTTCCAGCCCGGCGAGGCCGCGCACGCGCCCCGGCGCAGCCTTCAGCCCGCGCACTTCAAACACGCGCACCGGCTCGGTGCGCCCTTTGACCTCTATCACCCCCAGGTCCGAGCAGTCAAATATGGGGGCAACGAATCGCTGGCTATGCTCCGAGATAAGCACGGTCATCGGCCGCGCGGCTGACTGCAACCGCGCCGCCAGATTGATGCCATCGCCCATCGCCGTGTACTCGTACTTGAGGTCACTGCCCACATCGCCCACGACGACCTGGCCTGTGTTGATGCCAGCGCGCACGGCGAACTCGATACCGTGTTCCGCGCGCACCCGCTCCGCATACTCCCGCGTCGTAGCCACCATATCCAGTGCGGCGCGCACGGCCCGCGAGGGGTCATCCTCGTGCGCCACCGGCGCACCGAAAAAGACCAACAGCGCATCGCCCATCAGGCGCGCAATCGTGCCCTCGTAGCGGTAAACAATCGGCGAGTAGAGGTCAAAGGCGCGGTTCATGATCGCCGTCCAGTCCTCGGGGTCCATGTGCTCGGCCAGCGCCGTGGAGCCGACCACGTCCGCAAAGAGGATGGTAACGACCTTGCGCTCGCCCGCCAGATGAGCGGCGCGCATCTTGTGGGCCAGTGGCGCAGGCGTCGCCGCCGACAGGCGGGTGAGGCGGGCATCATCCGCTGGCGTGGCCGCGCCAACGGGCTGACCGCAATTCATGCAGAAGCGCGCCCCGGCCGGCAACTCGCTCTGGCAGTTGGCACAGCGTTGGCCGAATGCGTTGCCGCAGTTGAAGCAGAACTTGGCGGCGGCGGGGTTATCGGCGGCACAGCGTGGACAGATCATGGCAAGCCTTTCAACAAGGGGCGCAAGGGTTTTAACCCCGCGCCCCTGGCCCTTACGACGGTCACTGTGGAAGCGGAAGACCTATTCTTCCTCGTCCTTGCCTTCTTCCTTCTTGTGCTTGGCGATTACCTGCTCCGCAACGTGGCTAGGCACTTCTTCGTAGTGCGACAGTTCCATCGTGTAATAGCCGCGCCCCTGCGTCATCGAGCGCAGGTCGGTAGCGTAGCGCTGGAGTTCGGCCAGCGGCCCTACAGCCGTGATCACCGCCTTGCCCTTGACCTGCTCGATGCCCTCAACCTTACAGCGCTTGCTGGTCAGGTCGCCCATAATATCGCCGGTATACTGCTCCGGCACGCTTACGCGGATGTTGTAATAAGGCTCCAGCAGCACCGGCGCAGCCTGCGGGATGCCGTTCTTAAAGGCGAGGTGCGCCGCCAGCTTGAACGCCATTTCGGAGGAGTCCACGGCGTGGTATGAGCCGTCGTACAGCACCGCCCGCACGTCCACCGTGGGATACCCCGCCAGCACGCCCTTGCCGATGATTTCGTGGAAGCCCTTTTCCACCGCCGGGATGTAGTTGCGCGGCACGGAGCCGCCAAAAACCTCGTCTACAAACTCAAACCCGCTCCCGCGCGGCAGGGGCTCCAGGCGCACCCAGATATCGCCGAACTGCCCGCGCCCGCCGGATTGCTTCTTGTGGCGGCCCTGCACCTGCACCTTGCGGCGAATGGTCTCGCGGTAGGCAATCTTGGGCATGTTGGGCAGGAGGTCTGTGCCAAACTTCTGGTGGGCGCGCCTCATCGTGATGTCAATGTGTGAATCGCCCATACCCCACAAGATCGTCTCATTGGTGTCGCCGTCTCGCTTGACGATCAGGGTTGGGTCTTCCTCTACGAGCCGCTGGAGCGTCGTGCCCATTTTGTCAAGGTCGGATTGGTTCTTCGGGAAGAGCGCAACGCCGTAGACCGGGTTCGGGAAGGCGATGCCGGGCATCACCAGCGGATGGCCTTTGTCCGCCAGCGTATCGCCCGTATGCACGTCAGCCAGTTTAGCCACCGCCCCAATTTCTCCTGCGCTCACCTTTTGGACGGGCGTCTGCTCTTTGCCGCGCAGTTGGTACAATTGGCCGATGCGCTCCTCCTGTCCGGTGCGCCCGCTGATCACCCGCGAATCAGAGGCCAGCGTGCCGGAGAAAACCCGCAGATACGTCAGTTTGCCAACGAACGGGTCGGCCAGCGTTTTGAAGGCGAAGGCTGCCAGCGGTCCAGCCGTGTTCGCGGCGAGCTTCTCGACGCTGTTGTTGGTTGGATTAGTCGCCTCCGCCGGAGCGGTATCCGTCGGCGAGGGCATCAGTTCGAGAATGCTGTTCATCAACGACTGCACGCCGAGGTTAGCGGTGGCGGAACCGCACAGCACGGGGATGATCTTGCCGGATTTTGCGCCCTTACGGAGGCCGTGCCAGATCTCACCTTCGCTCAACGCCTCACCGCTCAAGTACTTCTCAATCACGTCGTCGTCCGATTCAGCAGCCGCCTCCATCAACGCCTGCCGGTATTGCTCGGCCTCGTCCACCAGCCCGGCCGGAATCTCGCCATCACTGCCCTTCTGCGTGATCACGGCCTTCATGCGGGTGATGTCCACCACGCCCTTGAACGCGCTCTCCGCGCCAATCGGCAGCTGCAGCGGGATTAGCGTCCCTTCAAATTTCTCGCGCAGTTGCTCTAGCGTTCGCTGGAACGAGGCATTATCCCGATCCAGCTTATTGACGAAAATCATGCGCGGCAACAAGCGTTCGTCGGCATAGCCCCACGACAGTTCTGTGCCCACTTCCGGCCCGGCCACGGCATCTACCACCACCAGCGCGCTGTCGGCCACACGCAGCGCCCCTTTGACCTCGCCCGCAAAATCCACATAGCCCGGCGTATCCAACACGTTGATCTGCTGGTCGCGCCACGCCACTGGCAGCACGCTGGTGCTGACCGAGATGCGCCGCCGGACTTCCTCCGGGTCGTAGTCCGAAACCGTATTCCCTTCTTCGATCTTGCCCAGCCGGGTTGTCACCCCGGCATCGAACAGCATGGCCTCAGCCAGCGATGTTTTGCCTGCGCTGGAGTGCCCAATCAGTGCGATGTTCCGCAGG
>JACQEC010000117.1 GCA_016200765.1 Chloroflexota bacterium
GCCTCAAGCAACGAGGTGCGCACCGGCCACCGCGGGCGGCTGGAACTGCTGGTGCGCTTCACCGGCCGCTCGGTTCACGCCTCGGTGCCTTCGCGCGGGGCCAACCCGCACTACGCGCTGGCCCGCTTCCTGACCCGCCTGCGCGACCTGCGGATGCTCTCCGATGGCGCGTTCGGTCATTCAACCGTTGCCCCGACCATGATCGCCAGCGACCAGACAAGCCCCAACGTCACCCCCGGCGAACTGCGGCTGACGCTGGATTGGCGCACAGTCCCCAGCGAAACCCCGGCGCAGATTACCGCCAAACTGCAAAAGCCGCTGGACGATTCGTTGGAGCCGGGCGTCAGCGCCGCCATCGAAATACCGCAAACGCAGCTGCGCACCTACACCGGCCTGACCCAATCGCACAGGCTCTTCCATCCCAGCTACTCCTTGCCCGGCTCGCATCCCTTCGTTGTGATGGCTTGCGAGGCCCTCAAGGGGGCGCTGGAGCGAGATATTGAGGTTGGCCGCTGGGATTTCGCCACCGACGGCGGGCACCTGATGGCCGCCGGCATCCCCGCCATCGGCTTCGGGCCCGGCGAAGAGCATCTGGCCCACACCATCCAGGATCGGGTCGCGATTGCCCAACTGCGCGAAGCGGCAGTCGGATACCTGGCCTTGATTGAGCGATTGAAATAAGAGCCTCACCCCATCCCTCTCCCGACGAAGTCCGTCGGGAGAGGGATGGGGTGAGGTTACAGGAGGACGTGATGTCGGAAATGCGAATTGACCATAAGGGCAAGACCTTCAGCGTGCGCATGGGCAAGGATACTCTGCGGGTCATCATCACCACCGAGCGCCACACCATTCTGGGCTCGGTCTTCATCAGCCCCGGCAACCGCCTGAAAGATGAGCTCAACCATGAGGAACAGTTCCTCGCGGTCAGCGATGCGCAGGTGTTTGATATAACCGGCGCCACCTTGCTCTATCGCGCGCACTTCATGTCCGTGCACAAACGACACATCCTGTGGATTCTGCCGACGGATGAACTCCTCGAAGATCAGGAGCCGGAGCACACGCATGACCAACGACTTGAAGGATAAACCCAGCACCGGCTCTTTTGGCGGGCGCACCCTGCGGCCCGCCGCCGCGCCGGCCACCGGGCCCTTTGGCGAAGGCGCGCCCGGCTCCGCCCCCCTGCGCTCCCCCGACGGCGCTCCGGCTTCCAAACAGACCGGCTCCGGGCCGCTGGCCGACACCGGCTCGGGACGGCTCGTCCCCAGACCGCCCCTCATCCCGGAGCCGCAGTCTATTGAAGAGACGGGCTTGAACTCCAGCCTGCTGACCGATCTCATTCTCAAGACGATTTACTTCGCTGGGCAGATCACCGCGCAGGAAATCTCCCAGCAGGTGAAACTGCCGTTTTCCAACATCGTCGAGAGCGTGCTCGACTTCCTGAAGCGCGAGGAACTGGTCGGCATTATCGGCAGCCGCGGCTTCGGCGAGCGCGGCTTCCAATACGCGATCGCGCCGAAAGGCGGCGAGCGGGTGCGCGAGGCGCTGCTGCGCTCCCAGTACGTCGGCCCGGCGCCCGTGCCGCTGAAGACCTGGGTCGAGCGCGTGAAAGCGCAGAGCATCACCAGCAACGTCGTGCGTCAGGAAGATGTGCGCGCCGCGCTGGCGCATCTGGTGCTCAGCCCCAAGACCTTCCGCAAGATTGGCCCGGCCGTCAACTCCGGCCGCTCCATCTTTTTGTACGGCCCGCCCGGCAACGGCAAGACGACCATCGCGCAGGCGATGGCCACCCTGCTCAAGGGCATGGTGTACATCCCCTACGCGATAGATGTGGACAGCCAGATCATCCGCGTCTATGACCGGCTCAACCATGTGGCCGTCGCCGAAAACAACGGCGACGCTGGACCCCAGCGGGCCGCGGGCGATCAGCGCGAAGACACCCGCTGGGTGCTGTGCAAGCGCCCGGTGGTGATCGTCGGCGGCGAGCTGACCCTCAACAACCTCGACCTGATCTACGACCCCTCCTCGAAATTCTATGAGGCGCCGTTCCAGATGAAGGCCAGCAACGGCCTGTTCATGATTGACGACTTTGGGCGCCAGCAGGTGCGCCCGCAAGACCTGCTCAACCGCTGGATCGTGCCGCTGGAGACGCGCATTGACTTCCTGACGCTCCACACCGGCAAGAAGATCGAGGTTCCGTTTGACCAACTGCTGGTCTTCTCGACCAACCTCGACCCCAAATCGCTGGTGGACGATGCGTTCCTGCGCCGCATCCGCCACAAGATCGAAATTCCCGACCCAACCGACGCCGACTTCTACCAGATTTTTCAGCGCGTCGCCGCCGCCCGCAAGGTTCAGTTTGACCAGCAGGCGTTCATCTACTTGTTGCAGGAGTGGTATATCAAGAAGGGGCGCGCGCCCAAGGCCGTCCACCCGCGCGACCTGCTCGACCAGATACTCGACATCACCAACTATCAGGGCATCCACCCGGCAATGACCAAAGAACTGCTCGATCAGGCGTGTGAAGCCTATTTCGTCAACCTGTAAAGGCGTTGTGCGTTAACGCGTAACGCGCCAACGCACAACGTCTTTCCGTCCATGACAGGAACAGCCCATGTCTCTGCTCAACCGCATCAGTCGAGAGCAGCAAACCCGGCAACAGGCGCCCGCTAAAGCGCCCGCCGGGCCTGCCGCGCCCGCCGCGTCGGCAACGCCGACCATACCGCCCGTCTTCCGTCCGGAGGCTGTGCCTGCCGCGCCTGCCCCTTATGTCTCACCCTATCCCGCGCAACTGCACGACTTAGCCCGCGACATGATCCGGTCGCTGAGCGCCATGCTCGACCCCGGCCTTGAGATGAAGCGCACGCCCAAGACTCTGCGCGCCATCTCCGAAAAATTCCTGCTCGTCTACCAGCAGGCCGGCATGCAGTTGAACGACACCGAGCAGAAACAACTGTTTGACCTCGTCGTGAACGAGGTCGTCGGCTTCGGGCCCATCCAGCCGTTGCTGGACGACCCCACCGTCAGCGAGGTCATGGTCAACGGCCCCGAGGTCATCTATTTTGAGCAGAAGGGCAAACTGTACGAGTCGGACGTCCACTTTGAGGACGACGAGCATGTGATGCGCGTGGTGGAGCGCATCGTGCGCCCGCTGGGGCGGCGCGTGGATCGCAAGGTGCCGATGGTGGATGCGCGTCTGCCTGATGGCTCGCGCGTCAACATTGTCGTGCCGCCGGCCGCCCTCAACGGCCCGGTCATCACCATCCGCAAGTTCCCGGCCAAGCGCCTGTCGGTGCAAGACCTGATCGCCTACGGCAGTATGACGTCGCCTATCGCAGACTTCCTGCAGGCCTGTGTCGCTTCCCGCCTGAACATCGTCGTCTCCGGCGGCACCGGCTCCGGCAAGACCACCCTCCTCAATGTCCTGTCGTCGTTCATCCCGGAAACCGAGCGCATCACGACCATTGAGGACGCCGCCGAACTCCAGCTCCAGCAGAAACACGTCGTGCGGCTCGAAGCCAAACCAGCAGAACTTGACGGTACCGGCGCGATCACCATCCGTGATCTGGTCAAAAACTCCCTGCGCATGAGGCCCGATCGGATTATCGTGGGCGAGGTGCGCGATGGCGCGGCGCTGGATATGCTGCAAGCGATGAACACCGGCCACGACGGCAGTCTGACCACCGTCCACGCCAACACGCCCCGCGAGGCCACCAAGCGTCTGGAAACGCTCGCGCTGATGGCGGGCTTTGAACTGCCCTTGAAGGTCATCCGCGAGCAGATTGCCGGCGCGGTTGACCTGATTATCCAGCAGGCGCGGCTGGGCGACGGCTCACGGCGCATCACCTACATCAGCGAAGTCGGCGGCATGGAAGGCGATGTCATCATCTTGCAGGACATTTTCAAATATACGGAAACCGGCCGCGATATGGATGGCCGCGTCCTCGGCGAAATGCGCCCGACGGGCCTGCGCCCGCACTTCAGCGTCCGCCTCGAAGCGCATGGCTTCCGGCTGGGCGCCGATATTTTCGGCGTGGACAGCGGCGGCGCGCCGCGACGTTATTAATGGGGGGCTGCGCGGCGCGCGGAAGGGGCGAAGCCGCGCGCGAGTGGCGTGCTCGTTGATGCGGTGATGTGTGCGCGCCGCTTCGCCCCTACACCGGAGAACTGGGATAAAGCGCCATGAAGGTTAAGGTGAAGTTGTTCGCGGCCCACCGGCAACTGCTGGGCCGCCGCGAATTGGAACTGGAGGTGCCGAGCGGCGCGACGGTCATGGCCGTCTGGCAACAGTTGAAAGCCGAACAGCCGCCGCTGGCGCATCTATCGGATACGCTGGTCGCCGCCGTCAATCAGGACTACGCTTCGCTCGATGCGCCCCTGAAAGACGGCGACGAGGTGGCCTTTATCCCGCCCGTGAGCGGAGGGGCTCATGTTTGAAGTGGTTGATCACGTGATTGACGAGCGCGCCGTCGCCGGCGCGGTGGCCGATCCGGGCGCGGGGGCGGTCTGCGCCTTCAGCGGTGTCGTGCGCGACCACTCGCGCGGCAAGCGCGTGCTCTATCTGGAATACGAAGCCTACCCCGCGATGGCCGTCAAGCAGATGCGGCGCATCGCCGACGAGATCAAGGAGCGCTGGGGCATCACGCGGGTCGCCATCGTCCACCGCACGGGGCGGCTGAACGTCGGCGA
>JACQEC010000052.1 GCA_016200765.1 Chloroflexota bacterium
GGCGGACAGCAGGCGGCTGGCGATTGATGGCGGCAGCGCGGGCGGCTACACCACGTTGGCGGTGCTGACCTTCCGCGACCTGTTCAACGCCGGCGCGAGCCACTTTGGCGTCAGCGATCTGGAGGCGCTCGCGAAGGACACGCATAAGTTTGAGTCACGCTATCTGGACAGCATGATTGGCCCATACCCGGAACGGCGCGACCTTTACCTCGCCCGGTCACCGATACACCACACCGACCGGCTGGCCGTGCCGCTGATACTTTTCCAGGGGCTTGAAGATCGAGTCGTGCCGCCCAATCAGGCGGAGATGATGTTTGAGGCGGTGAAGAAGAAGGGATTGCCCTGCGCTTACGTGCCCTTCGAAGGGGAGCAGCACGGCTTCCGCAAGGCCGAGAACATCAAACGCTCGCTCGACGGCGAGTTGTATTTCTACTCGAAGGTCTTCGGATTCGAGTTGGCGGACCGGGTGGAGCCGGTTCAGATCGAGAATCTCTAGGGCGGCGCGCTCTTCGATAAGCGCAGGATGCGGACGATGAATATTAGCCTGATGGCAACCGACGCCGAGCGTGAGGCGTGCGCGCAGATTATGGCGCTGTCGGATCCGTGGGTGACGCTTGGATACACGCACGGCGAACTGCGGGAGCGATTTGACGCGCCGGGCGTTGAAGTGTACGTGCTAACCGAAGACGAGAGAGTCGCCGCGTTTGCCGTCGTCTCGATGCGGGGCATTCTGTCCGGCTACCTGCAAAGTATTGCCGTTGCGGAGGCGTATCGCGGGCGCGGTCTGGGCACGGCCCTCCTGCGGTTTGTCGAAGAGCGAGTCTTTCGCGAAAAGCCCAACGTCTTCCTGTTCGTCTCGTCGTTCAACCACGGCGCGCGCAGGCTGTACGAATCGCTTGGCTATGAGATGATCGGCACCGTCAAGGATTTTCTAGTCAAGGGCTGTGACGAACAACTGATGCGCAAGACCATCGGGCCACTGCGCGGCTGGCCGATGGCCGATGGCTGATAGCGGCTGGCTGATGGCTGATGGCGAATGGTGGTTGACTATCTGCTATTTGCTATCAGCCATCTGCTATTCGCTATCAGCTTTCCGTTGCGTCAGGAAGCGCTCCCCCCCAACGTTTGAGGAGGCTTGAATGAAATTCGGATTGTTCTACGAGCTGCAGCTGCCCAAACCGTACGATAAGGAAACGTGGGACCCGGAAGACGAGCACCGCATCTTCAAGGAGGCGCTCGAGCAGATCGCGTTTGCCGATTCGCTCGGATTCGACTATGTATTCGAGGTGGAGCACCATTTCCTCGAAGAGTACTCCCACTCCTCCGCGCCCGAAGTCTTCCTCGCCGCGGCCTCCCAGCGCACGAAGAACATCCGCCTCGGTCACGGGGTCGTGCTGACGCCGCCGCGCTACAACCATCCGGCGCGCGTCGCCGAGCGCGTCGCGTCGCTTGATCTGGTGAGCGATGGGCGTGTCGAGTTCGGCAGTGGGGAATCGTCGTCGGACATGGAGCTGGGCGGCTTCGGCGTGGATCGCACGGCCAAGAAGGCGATGTGGGAGGAAGGACTGCGCGAGGTCGTCAAGATGATGGCCTGCGAGCCGTACCCCGGCATCGCCGGCGACTATGTGCAGATGCCCGTCCGAAACGTCATTCCCAAGCCTTATCAGAAGCCGCACCCGCCGCTGTGGGTGGCTTCGTCGCGCCGGGAGACGGTAATGGTCGCCGCGCGCCTCGGACTCGGCTCGTTGGGCTTCGCCTTTGAGACGCCCGATGAGGCTGAAGAGCGCGTCGCCGCCTACTACAAGCTGGTGCGCGAGGAGTGCTTCCCGATCGGGCAAGCCATCAACCCCGCGGTGGCCATCGTCTCAACCTTCATGTGCGCCGAAGACGACAACGAAGCCCTGATGAAAGCATGGCTAGGCGGCCCGTTCTTCGCCTACTCGCTCAACTATTACTACGTGGACGCGGCGCAGACGCCGCACCCGCCGGCGGGCAAGAACCTTTGGCGCGACTTCTTAAGCATCCCGCCGGAGGAGCATATGCGCCGGATGGAGTTGCGCGCCGGCATCCCGTTGGGCGCGAGCGCGGGCGACCCCAAACAGGGATTGGGCGCGGAGGTAGAGCCGAAAAGCGAGACGACGCGCGCGCTGTGGCGGGCGGCCCGGCGCGGCGCCACCATCGGCTCGCCCGAATTTCTGCGCCAGAGCCTCAAGCGGTACGAGGACGCGCATCTCGACCTGATGATCCTCGTCGCGCAGTGCGGCATGGTCAAACACGAAGACATCATGAGCGCGCTGGAGTTATTTGCCAAAGAGGTGATGCCGGAGTTCAAAGACCGCCATCCGCAACACCAGCAGTGGCGCAAGCAACAGCTGCAGGGTGTGGAGTATCCGATCAATTCCAGCATCTAAACGCGACGACGGGCGGCAACAGCGTGCCGAGTGACGGGTGACGCTCTTCAATTTTCGATTTATGATTTTCGATTCTTGATTGTCAATCCAAAATCACAAATCTAAAATCAACTATCGTCACCCGTCACTCGGCAACTTATGCGATCGCTTTGGGCGCACGATCGTGACGAAGACAGGCAGGCGTTCATGTCAAAACCGAGCGACATCAAGAACCCGCAGCTGCGCGCGCTCGTTACGGCGGCGCACGACGCCGTGCGCCGCGGTGACTACACGGCGTCGGTCAAGCACAGCACCGAAGCCGTGCGTCAACTGTTGATGGTGCGGCCCGACGTGTTCAGCGCCGGTCCGCGCGCCGGCACACGCTACGTCTTTCAACCGCTGGTTGGCGTGCGGGTGGTTACAGAGGGGTACGCGGAGCCGGTAGTTATCTTCGACCGCGAGAAGTTTGGTATTGCGGAGGCGCTGACGTGGTATGAATACGCACTGGAAAACATCGTGATCGGAGAGCCGCAGGCATGAATGACCGCTTCAGCCGTCCTATGGCGGGGAGGTATCGGAGTGGGTGTCCGATTGTTTCGCTATGACCGGCTCGTTGCCGTGCTGTGTGATTGTGTAATGATCAAGGTCTGAGACTACCGTCGTCGCCGGAAAGATGGCGCGCGCCTCGTCTTCGATCTGCTTCGGGTGATAGCGGCGAGAGAGGTGCGTGAGGTACAAATGCGCGACGCCTGAGTCGCGCGCCAGCGCCGCCGACTGCGCCGCGACCAGATGCCCGTAGCGGGTAGCCTCGTCTTGCTCGCTCTGCAGGAATGTCGCCTCAACCACCAGCGCATCAGCGTTCGCTACGTGTTCATGCAAGCCGTCGGTGCGCGCGATGTCGCCAATCCACACCAGCTTGGTGCCACGAATAGCAGGCCCCAGCACGTCGTCCGGCTGGATGAGCCGCCCATCGTTCAGGGTAACCGGTTCACCCGCCACCAACCGCTTGCGCTCCGGCCCAAAAGGGACGCCCAGCGCGGTGGCTTGCTCTGCGAGGAACGGGCGGCGGCTTTTCTCCTCGAACACAAACCCGTAGCAGTCGGGACCGCGATGGACAACCTCGAAGGCCGAGACGGTGTAATGCTCGCTCGCATGGATGCCGCCCTGATGGACTTCCACGTATTCGAGATTGATCTTGACCTCGCCTGCGCGCAGAACGACGTTCATCAGATCGCGCACGCGACGGACCGCCCAACGCCCGCCCATGATGCGCATGTGATCAACCGCTTCCCAACGCGCGAACGTCGAGACGATGCCGCCCAGACCGAGAATATGGTCGAGGTGCCCATGCGTCAGCAGTACGGCGTTCAGGCGGCGAAACCCAAGGCCACTGCGCAATAACTGGCGCTGTGTGCCCTCGCCACAATCCACCATCCACCGCTCGCCGCGGTGAATCACCATCGCCGAGCTCAACCCGCGCTCCACCGACGGCGCCGACGCCGAAGTGCCCAGAAAGATGATCTCAAACACGGTTGTATTCTATCACATTGACGATTGAGGAATGAGGAGCGGCCCCTTCGACAGGCTCCGGGGTCAGTGGTTTGCCATAGAGCGCAAGTGCCAGAGGTAGATGGCGAGCGCGAGTGTAAAAAAGTAGGCATCGCGGCCATAGACATGCAGGCCGATCAACCCCTGGGTGGCCACCGGGGCCGCGTTCAGCCAGTCAATATCCAGTTTGATGAGAAACTGCGTGGTGGATAGAATCAGCAGGCCGACGCCGCCCGAAACACTCAAGACTTTGGCCCACGAATCTTGCTTGACGGCGTAGAGCAGAGCGCCATAGCGCACATAGGTCATCAGCCCATGCGTCAGCCCTACTCCGGCCAGTGTGAACACATAGATGTTGTTGAGCACGCTGTAGGCCGCCACCGGGTTGAACCCGGTCAGATACAAGTAGAGTTCGAGGCAGATGACACTGACCACGACAATCGCACCGGCGCCCTTGCCCATCTGCGCGATCAGTTCGGGGAGGGCCAGCGAGCCTTGCTGTTCGACGCCTTTTACCGTGAAGGTTCGCGCGGGCATAAACGATAACCCGTAGCCGAGCAACACGACCACAAACGCCGTGCCGATTGCCACCGCGGCTTCGCTGTCGCTGCGGGCGCGCCAGTGTAGATGGAGAAACAGACCCAGTTCCGCGTACAGCAACGCGAACGCAACGGAGCTCAATAGGGCGAACCCGCGGTGCTTGCTCAATGCGGCATAGACGGATGGTGTATTTTCAACAGACACGGTGCAACACTTTACGGGCAAAAGGCCGGACTGTCAACCTCACCCCCGACCCCTCTCCCAGGTATGGGAGAGGGGAGAGTGACGCCGTGTTCAAGTGTTCGCCCTGCCTTCTGAACTCGCGTATAATCAACGGTGACCCTGATAAGGATGGTTGCCCATTTCTTCGAAGCCTGAACCTCTCCCGACCGGCCCGGCCCGGCTTCGCGTATGGCTGGGACACGGCCTTATGCGCCTGCGCTCGCTTGTGCCGCGGCGCGCGGCCGTGCGCTGTCCCACGTGCGCGCTGGATTTGAGCCGCTCCGAGTTGTATAAGCGAATCGGCGTCTGCGAGCGTTGCAGCCATCACTTTCCGATTACCGCCCGCCAACGGATTGAGCTCATCGCCGACCCGCGCTCATTCGAGGAGCTCGACAAGAAGCTGACGATGCGCCCGCCCCCGACTGGATCGGGGGTCACCATCGCCGATACCTACCCCAAAAAGCTGAAGGAAGCCCAGCGGGAAACGCACTTGCAGGAAGCGGTCGTCGTGGGTTACGCCGCGATTGAAGAGCAACCCATCATCCTGATCGTGCTCGATTTCCGCTTCATGGGCGGGAGCATGGGGGCATGGGGTGGGCGGTCGGCGAAAAAATCGCGCTGGCGTTCGAGCGCGCCGCCAGCGAAGGTCTGCCGGCCGTGGCGGTGACCGCGACCGGCGGCGCGCGCATTCAGGAAGGGATGTTTGCGCTGATGCAGATGGCGAAAACGGCGGCGGCCGCCCGGCGCTTGGATCAAAAGGGAGTGCCGTATATCAGCGTCTTGACCCACCCGACCACCGGCGGCGTCTATGCGTCGTTCGCCAATCTGGCCGATGTGATCCTCGCGGAGCCGCGCGCGCTGATTGGGTTCGCGGGACCGCGCGTGGTCGAGGCGCTCACGCGGCAGAAACTGCCGCCGGATTCGCATCGCGCCGAGTTTCTGTTCGAGCACGGCATGGTAGACGCCATTGTGCCGCGCGCGGAGTTACGCGCCACTCTTTCCCGTTTGCTGCGCCTGCTGACCCCTTCGACAGGCTCAGGGCTGACCCCTTCCAGCGACCCGCACAGCGTTGATGCGTTGGCGCGTGAACGCGTGAACGCGAAACCCGTAACGTTGGGCGCGCCAACACTTAGCCCGGCCAGCCCTGAGCCTGTCGAAGGGGCGAAACCGGTGTGGGAGATTGTGAACCTTGCGCGCCGCCCAGACCGCCCGACGGCGCAAGACACTATCGGCCGTCTATTTGACGACTTCGTGGAGTTGCACGGTGATCGGCTCTTTGGCGACGACCCGGCGATAATCGGCGGGCTCGCCAGATTTGAAGGGCAAGCCGTCGTCGTGATCGGGCAGGAGCGCGGACACGGCGCTGACCGCGAGCGGCGGCATCATGGCAGCGCCGAGCCGGAAGGCTACCGCAAAGCCAACCGGCTGATGCGGCTCGCGGCGAAGTTTGGCCTGCCGGTTGTGACCTTGGTGGACACGCCCGGCGCGAATCCCTCATACGAGGCCGAGAAGCGGGGCATTGCGATGTCGCTGGCACAGAGCATCGGCGCCATGACACAATTGGAAACGCCGCTGGTGGCGATTGTGATTGGCGAAGGCGGCAGTGGCGGCGCGCTGGCGCTGGCCGTGGCTGACCGCGTGCTGATGCTGGAAAATGCCATCTACTCTGTGATCTCGCCGGAAGGGGCGTCGGCGATTCTCTATGGCGACGAAAGCCACGCGCAAGAAATATCGCCCATGCTGCGCCTGACAGCGCACGACCTCAAGCGGCTGGGCATCATTGATGAGATTATCGCGGAACCGGAAGGCGGGGCGCATGTGAATCCCGAAGCGACGGCGCAGATGATACGAACCGGTCTCGCGCAAGCGCTGGCGGAGTTGCGCGCGCTGCCGGCTGATTCGCGGCTGGAGAGGCGCTACCAGAAGTATCGCCAGATAGGGCAATCTCAGTTGTCCGGGGAAACCCGACGAGCGGAGCGATGAGCCAGTCACTCGAAGCCATCCGCGTACTGGAGATGACCGAGGCGCTGGCCGGGCCGTATTGCGGCATGATGCTGGGCGATCTGGGCGCAGACGTGATCAAGATCGAGCGCCCGGAGGTGGGTGACCAGTCGCGCCAGTGGGGGCCGCCGTTTCTGAACGGTGAGAGCGCGTACTTTCTCTCCGTCAACCGCAACAAGCGCAGTCTGGCGCTGGATATCAAGGACGCCGATGGGTTGAGCATCTTGCACCATCTGATCGCTACTGCGGATGTCTTCATAACCAACATCCCGCGCATGGCCTCGCTTCAGCGCGCGCAGATTGACCCGGACACCTTGCGCGCGATCAACCCGCGCCTGATTTATGCCGCGATCAGCGGGTACGGGCACAGCGGCCCCAAGGCGGGCCGCAGTGGCTACGATCTGGTCGCGCAGGGCGAGGCCGGTTTGATGGCGATTACCGGCGGCGAACACGATGGCCCTGTGCGTTTCCCCACGCCGATGTCGGATATTACAGCCGGGCTATACGCGACCATCGGCATCCTCAGCGCGCTGTACGCCCGCGAGAAATCGGGCGCCGGACAATTTATAGATATTGCGCTGGTGGACTCGCAAGTGACGTGGCTGGCGAATATTGGCGGGAGCATCTTCGCGACCGGCGCTCGGCCGCGCAAGATCGGCAACGAGCACCCTACGATTACGCCTTACCAGCCACTGCGCGCCCGCGATAAGTCTATCGTCATCGCGGTGGGCACCGAGTCACTGTGGCGGCGGTTCTGCAAGGTGCTGGGCGTTGAGCAGACGCTGATGGGCGATCCCCGCTTTGCAACCAACTCAGAGCGCAACCACCACCGCGCCGAACTGGTATCTCTGCTCGAAGAGATTCTTACCCAGCGTGACGCCGACGAGTGGATCGAGCAGTTCGTCGCCAACGACATCCCTGCCGGGCCGATCAACTTCCCGGATGAGAGTCTCGCCGACCCTCACCTGTTGGCGCGCGAGATGATTGTGGAACTCAATCACCCGCTGATCGGGCTCGTCCGATCCATTGGCAACCCGGTTCACTTATCCGAGACGCCGCCGACCTACCACCGCTACCCGCCGCGGTTGGGCGAGCACAGTGAAGAAATCTTGAGCGAACTCGCAAACAACGATCCGCGAACGAAAAACGAATAAGGAGACTCACCATGAAAGCTGCGATATGCTACGAGTACGGCCAGCCGCTGGTCATCGAAGAGGTTACGCTTGACGCGCCGAAGGAGGGTGAAGTGCGGGTGAAAATCGCGGCAACAGGCATCTGCCACAGCGATTTGCACCTCATCTCCGGTGAATGGCGCGACCGACAGGGGCCACCCGTTATCGCGGGGCACGAGTCGTCAGGGACCGTATTGGACGTCGGTCCGGGCGTGACGGCCTATGCGCCCGGCGAGCGTGTGATCGTCACGCTGATCCGCTCATGCGGACGATGCTTCTACTGCACGGCGGGCTACCCGCAACGCTGTGAGACGGTCTTCCCCCTTGATCGCGAGAGCCGCCTGCACAACCAGCAGGGCCAGATGATCCGTCAGGGATTGCGCACCGGATCGTTTGCCCAAGAGGTGGTGGTGGACGAGTCGCAGTTGGTGAAGATGCCTGACGACATGGCGTTTGACGTGGCGGCGCTGTTGGCGTGCGGCGTCATTACGGGGGCGGGAGCGGTGCTGAACACGGCGCAGGTCAAAGCCGGAAGCAGCGTGGTGGTCATCGGCACGGGCGGCGTGGGGCTGAACTCGATACAGGCGGCGCGCATCGCGGGGGCGTATCCGATTGTCGCGGTGGACATCCTCGATAATAAGCTGGAGATGGCGCACCAGTTCGGCGCGACCCATTCCGTCAACCCCAAGACGCAGGACGCCATTGCGTTTGTGCGAGGGCTGACGGCGGGCCGGGGGGCGGACTATGTGTTTGTGACCGTCGGCAACGCCAAGGCGTCGGAGCAGGGATTCGCCATGCTGCGCCCGCGCGGCCTGCAAGTGATCGTCGGGATTCCAGAGACGGGCGCTACGGCGGCTCTGCCGGTGGGCGCGTTTGTGCAGGAGCGGATGGTGACGGGCAGTACGATGGGGTCAACGCGGTTGGGCACCGATGTGCCGCGGCTGATCGCGCGAACCATCGTTACAACAGCGCGGTCAGTTTCTCGTATAACTCGACAGGGATGGTTGCCACAACCCCCCGCCGCCAGCAGAGGTGCTCGGTGAAGCCGGTGGCGAGCGGCTCGCCGGTGTCTGCATCGGAGATGCGGTAGCCGAGGCGGAACTTGCGGCTCTTGAGACTGTCGAGCCACGTTTCAATCCTGACCAACTGTTCAAACTTTGCGCCGCGCAAATAGCGGCAACCGACCTCCACGACCGGCAGGCCGAAGCCCTCGGCCTCGAGCCGCGAGTACGGATAGCCGATGGCGCGCAGGCACTCGACCCTGCCGACTTCAAACCAGATCAAGTAGTTGCTGTGATAGACCACGCCCATCGCATCCGTTTCGGCGTAGCGCACTCGCTGGGTGACGGCGAAGACTTTTTTCTCGCTCATGGCTGTAATTCTCCGACGACCTTGACCCGCACGCGGGTGGCGTTGCTCGGCAGGTAGGTGAGCGGCACCTCTTCTACCTCCACGACCTCAAGGGTTGCGGGAGCCGCGCCCGCCGCGCAGGCGCGCTCGACGGCCTCGGCCTTTGCGCTCTCAAGCGCCGCGGTGCGGCTCATGGCGCTCAAGTCATAGACACGATCCACCTCGCCGCCGACCTGCGCAATCGCCGCGCCGATGGCGTTGGCGATAGGGTAGTATGCCGGCCGGATGACCTCTGATGCGCCGGTCAGGTCATCGGCGACGAGACAACTGCCGCCGCCGACCAGCACCACCGGCACCGGCTGTGCGCTGACCTTCATCCGGTCTATCGCTTGCGCAACCGAGGATTGGATGGCCGCCAGCGCGGCGCGCACGAATTGCGCGTCAAGCCCGGCCACGCGCGAGAGATCGCCCATGTGGGCGAGGCCCGCCGCCACGGCGATATCGGAGGCCGTCAGCACTTCGCCGCCAAAGACACGGGCTTGCTCCGTGAGGCGATAGCCGACGCTGTCCGGGCCGATGCGCAGGCCAGTTCCATCGCGCACGACACTGCCGCCGCCCAGCCCGAACGAATAGACGTCGGGCATCCGGAAATTCGTGCGCACGCCTCCGACCTCAACCGAGGTGCCCGCTTCACGTGGGAAGCCATGCCGCAAGGCGCCGACGTCGGTGGTCGTCCCGCCGACATCCACCACAATGCCGTCTTTGATGCCGGATAGGAATGCCGCGCCGCGCATAGAGTTGGCCGGGCCGGATGAGAACGTCAACACGGGGAACTGCTCGGCAGTGGCCGCGCTCATCAGCGTGCCATCGTTCTGGGAGAGATAGAACGGCGCGGCGATGCCGACCTCTGCCAGCGCCTGACCCAGCGCCCGCACAATCTGGCGCGAGAGCGCGGACAGGCTCGCGTTCAAGATTGCCGCGTTTTCACGCTCCAACAGCCCGATGCGCCCAATCTGGTGAGAGAGTGTGATGCTCAACTCCGGCGCGGCGGCGTGAACGAGCGCGGCGGCGCGCTCCTCGTTGGATTGGTTGACCGGCGAGAAGACGCCACAGATGGCGACCGCCCTCACGCCCTCGTCGCGCAGGCGGCGCGTGACATCCATCAGTCGCGTTTCGTCGAGCGGATTGATTTCGCGGCCATCAAATTCGTGACCACCTTCCAGCAGAAACCAGCGTCCCCCAATCGCCTCGCGCAGGTCGGCGGGCCAATCCACCATCGGCGGCAGGGATGCGGTGGCTGGCGCACCCAGCCGGATGACCGCGGTTGGCGCCAGACGCTTGCGCTCGACGACCGCGTTGGTGAAGTGGGTTGTGCCGATCATCACCGCTTGGGCCGCGCGGGCCTGATCCGTTTGGGCGAGCAGTGCCCGCAGAGCCGACAACATGCCGCCGGTCACGTCGGGCGTGGTGGGCGACTTCGCCCATGCCACCACGTAGCGCCCGTCCATGAGAACAGCGTCGGTGTTGGTGCCGCCGACGTCAATGCCGATGCGCACAGAGAACCCTCACCCCTACCCCTCTCCCTTCAACCCTCACCCCTCAGAGGGGAGGGCGTGGCCGATACCATATTGCTGTCTGCCTTATACTATGGGTTCTAGCGGACGGTAGGGCACGTCGTAGCCAAACGCCTGCGGCCCGACGAACTCGAGCGCGCGCGCGGTTTGGAGTTGCGGCGGCGCAGGAATCCCGACAACGGTCACGCGAAGGCCGTAGCGCAAGAGTTCTGTTGTCACCGGCTCGCCCGTTTCAGAGTTCACGACGCAAATGAGGTCGGGCACGACCGCCAGAAGCGTGCCGTCATTGCATGAGGCATCGGCAAAGCGCCACGCGATGAGGTTTTCGTTCTGGAAGGCGATTCGACCGTAGGAGCCGTCTTCCGAAGCGACCTGCACGGATCCTTTGGCGAAGCCCGCTGTGGTGCGCCGTTCTACGTCAATGATCTTGCCGGTCAGCAGTCGGCGGCCACCGGTGACCGTGAGCACCGCACCGGTGACATCGCTGTGCTGTGCGCGCGCCGTCTGCACCGCCAGCCCGACTTCACGCGCCAGCGTCATCGTGTGGGGGATCACATATCGCTTCAACTCGGCGCCGGTCATGACGAAGCCGGCGGTGGCGGCGCGCGCGCCGTGCGCCACCGCCCACGCCCGTGCGATACGCTCCACCTGACGCGGGTCGGTGATGCCGAGCAGGATTTCGGTCTCACCCTTGTGACTGCACAGCGCAAACGGAGTGGGCGAGATACCGTTAATGGCAAAGGTATCCATCTGGATTTCGGGAAACGCGCGGCCCATCCCGTCGCCGTCAATGACCGGGATGCCCGACTGCGCGCTAACGACAAGGGGAGCCACAGAGTTGGAGCCGCCTATCTCGCCCGGCACCATCGCATCCACCCTCCGGCCGAGGTATGCCTCAACGGCGCGCAGTGCGCGCAAATCCTCTTCGCCTTGCGGCAGGCGCTCGTATCCGACGGTCGGCGCGCCCATGTTGAACACAGAAACGACGCACGCATCGTCGGGCATGGCCTGTGGGGGGATGACGGTCGCGGTGCGCCCGGCGCGCAGGTGCTCGCGCATCCGGATTTTTCCGAGGTATGGGTTGCCGCCGCCACCGGTGCCCAGGATTCCTGCGCCGATGGCGATGGCTTCGAGGTCAGCTTCGCTGATTCGCCACATCGCGCGTATTCTATCGTCGCCGCGAGCAATTGCCAAATGGAATTATCGTCTGGACAGCGGCGGGGTGACGGGAGACGGAATCAATGGTAAAATGATGCCGCGCGCGGGGCAGACAGTCCCATGATACGGGTATGAGCCGGTTGCCTGCGCGGCGCTGAAATTTGTAAGGAACGTGAACTGATGGCTATTTCATTTGACCTCACTGAAGAACAACAACTCCTTGTAGATACCATCGCCAAGTTTGCGATGAACGAACTGCGAAAGGCGGCGCGCGAGGCAGAGGAAACGACGGAACTACCCAAGCGCCTGATCGAAACCGGCTGGGCGCTGGGGTTGGTGCCGAGCAACATCCCGGAGGCATACGGCGGCTTCGGCGCACACTCGGCGCTGAACGGCGTGTTGGCGGCGGAGCATCTCGCCTATGGCGACCTGGCGGCCACGCTCGCGATTATGGCACCGGCGCTGTTTGCTTCGCCGCTTGAGCGTTGCGGTACCGAGGCGCAGAAGACGGCGTACCTGCCGCGCTTCGCGGACGAACCGTATTACCCCGCAACCGCCGCGCTGATTGAGCCGCGCATCCGCTTTGACCCCTACTACTTGCACACTACCGCAGAGGTTGACGGCGACACCTACCGGCTGAACGGGCACAAGTGTTTTGTGCCGCTGGCCGCCGAGGCGCGACTGATGCTGGTGTACGCGCGCGAAGATGACCAGACGCAGGCGTTTATCGTTGAGCGGGATACGCCCGGCGTCACCGTTGGCCCGCGCGAGAGCAACATGGGCTGGCGCGCACTGCCGACCTATGAAGTTGCGCTGGCCGATGTCCGTGTGCCTAGAGAGAACCGCCTTGGCGGCGAGGGCGGCTGTGATTTTCGTCAAGTGCTCGGCTACTCAAAGGTCGGGCTGGCGGCGATGGCGGTGGGGGTCGCGAAGGCGGCTTATGAATTTGCGCGCGAATACGCAAAAGAGCGCGTCACGTTCGGGGAGCCGATTGCGCAGAAGCAAGCCATCGCCTTCATGTTGGCCGAAATGGCGTTGGAGATTGACGCGGTGCGCCTGATGACCTGGGAAGCGGCGTGGAAGCTGGACAAGGGGCAGGATGCGACGCGCGAGTGCTATCTGGCCAAGATGACCGCCGACGATATGGCGCTCAAGGTCACCGACAACGCGGTGCAGGTGCTGGGCGGGCATGGCTACATTCGCGACAATCCCGTGGAGATGTGGCTGCGGAACGCGCGCGGCTTTGTGACGATGGAAGGAATGGCGACGGCGTAATGGTTGACCCTCACCCCTGCCCCCTCTCCCCCCGATCCAGTCGGGGGGAGAGGGGAAGGTGCAGGTCAGCCACCCAAATAAGGAGGCGCAGATGTCTCACCAAATGATATTGACCGAACAGCGTGGGCGTGTGGCGATTGTGACGCTCAACCGACCAGAGGTGCTGAACGCGATGCACCCCGTCATGCTCGGCGAACTGTACGATCAGGTGCAGGCGTGGAATCAGGATAAGTCGGTCGGCGCGGTGATCGTTACCGGCGCGGGCAAGGGCTTCTGCTCCGGCGCGGACATGGGCGGCTGGTCGCGCGGGAGCGGTGTGGCGCAAGGCAACGGGCAGGCGCAACGCGCGGTGGACTATGAGGAATGGCTGACCATCGCGCAGAACGCCAAGCCGATCATCGCCGCCATCAACGGCGCGGCGGTGGGTTGGGGGCTGACCATGGCGCTGGTCTGTGACATTCGCATCGCCTCCAGCGCGGCGAAACTGTCGGCGCGTTTCGTGCGCGTGGCGGTGACGCCGGAGCTGCGCTCGTCGGCGCTCCTGCCGCGCATCGTCGGGTTAGGCAACGCGATGGAGATGATGCTGACCGGCCGCATCATCCCGGCGGAAGAGGCCGCGCGGCTCAATCTGGTCAACCGGGTGGTGCCGCACGAGCGCTTGATGGATGAAGCCGTAGCGCTGGCCGAGGAGATTGCCTTCAACCCGACCGAGAACCTGCACGCCGTCAAGCGGCTGGTGTGGGCGCACATCAACGAGTCGGGTCTGGACAAGGTGAAGGAGCGCGAGAACGCCGAGTTCCGCGCGGCGATGCAACGTCCGGCGTTCAAGGAGTCGGTGCAGTCGTTCATGGAAAAGCGCCAGCCGAATTTCCACAAGGAAGGCATGGACTGATTGTTTGGTCAGTGAGGGATTATGATTGACTTTGAGTTACCCGAATCCATCCAGCAACAGGTGCAGATGATGCACATGGTCGCCGAGAACATGTTCCGCCCGATTTCGCGCGAGTATGACGAGCGCGAGCACGAGAAGCCGATGGAGCTGTTCAACATGATGTGGGAGGTGACGAAGGCGCAGAACGCCGCGGCGATAGCGCGCGCGCGCAAGCGGGCTACTGATGGGGATGGCTCGGCGGGCGAGAAGAAGGAGCGGCGCCCCAATATGGGGAGCATGACGTTGGTTCACACCATCGCCACGCTGGCCTGGGGCGATGTCGGGTTGTCCCTCTCGGTTCCCGGTTCGGGGCTGGGCGGTGCGGCGATTGAAGCCGCGGGCACGCCGGAGCAGAAGGAGCGCTTCCTGAAGCGGTTTTCCGAAGGCGAGCCCAAGTGGGGCGCGATGGCGATCACGGAATCCGGCGCGGGCTCCGACACGTCGGCCATCAAAACGCACGCGGTGCTGGACCGCGCGACCAATGAGTGGGTGCTCAACGGCGAGAAGATTTTCTGCACCTCCGGCTGGATGGCCGGCGAGAAATCGGCGGGGTTCGTCGTGGTGTGGGCGACGGTAGACCCGTCGGCAGGGCGCGCCGGCATCAAAAGTTTTGTCGTGGAGGCTGGCACACCCGGGTTCACGGTCGCCAAGCTGGAGAAGAAGCTCGGTATCCGCGCGAGCGACACGGCCACGCTCGTCTTTCAGGACTGCCGCATCCCCTACGACAACCTGCTCGGCACACCCGACGTGGGAGAGAAACAAACCAGCGAAGGCTACAAGGGCGTGCTGATGACGTTTGACGCCACCCGGCCAGCCGTGGCTGCGTCCGCGATTGGCGTGGCGCGCGCGGCGCTAGACTGCGTCAAAGAGATGCTGGCGCAGGAAGGCATCGAGATTCGCTATGACAAGCCGCGGCACCAGTTGAGCGCGGTGGAGCGCGATGTGCTGGAGATGGAGGCACAGTGGAAGGCGGCGTGGCTCCTGACCCAGCGCGCGGCCTGGATGAACGACAACCGCATTCCCAACAGCCTTGAAGCGTCTATGGCGAAGGCCAAGGCGGGATTGGTGGTCACGCGCATCACGCAGAAGGCGGTGGAGTTGTTGGGGCCGCTGGGTTATTCCAAGAAATACCTGATTGAGAAGTGGTTCCGCGACGCGAAAATCAGCGACATCTACGAGGGCACCCAACAGATCAATATGCTGATCATCGCGCGGCGCATTCTGGGCTACAGCAGTCGGCAGTTGCGGTAGGTCATCGCGCGAATTTCTGATTGATGATTTTAGATTTTTGATTGAGTCAGACAATCCAAAATCCACTGGGGGAATTGGTGACGACACCTTTGGAGGCTAACAAAGCCATCGTGCGGAGATTCATCGAAGAGGTGGTGAATGGCCGCAAGCCCGCGGCGGCGGACGAGTTTATCGCGGCGGATAGCCGCGATCACACGCTCCCGCCCAATTTGCCTCCCAACCGCGAAGGGGTCAAGTTGGTGATGGGCATGATCAACAGCGCGTTTCCGGATATGCATTACACCATCGAGGACATGGTGGCGGAAGAGGACAAGGTGGTTATGCGTTTCACGCGGCGCGGCACCCATCTGGGCGCCCTCTTTGGGATGCCGCCGAGCGGGCGCGCGGTCGAGTGGCGCGGGATGGATTTCTTCCGTCTGGCGGACGGCAAGATCGTGGAACACTGGGCGAACTTTGATCAA
>JACQEC010000118.1 GCA_016200765.1 Chloroflexota bacterium
CGACAATGACACGTTCGCAAGTCCATCTGCACGACTCCTTGACTCAGAATCCGTCAAGGAATCTTGCATCGAATTTTGCTTAAATGCCCTGTGCCTCATTAAAGGGACACTACCGATTTATTTCGACGGCGTTCAATATCCACCGGCCCACTACGAGCAGGGCGCCCAGCGACTGGACGGCCTCCGGGCGCTTCAGTTCATCAAGGCGCTCGACGCGGGGCCGTATGACCGGAGCAAAGAATTGGCCGCCCGCAAGCAGATGGTCGTGCAGGCCCTGGCCGAGGCGATCAAACGCGAGGCGGGCAACCCAATCTTTTGGACGCAGGCACTGCGCTTGCTCTACGATGAGCTCGATCGCAAGAGCATTGTGTACGACTTCGACCCGGCCACCCTCTTGCTCGAAGGCATCGCGCACTACGTCGCCGCCGGCGCAAGCGCACCGGTCGGACTGCCCGCCATCGGACAGAGCCTGTACGTGGTGGATGAACAAAGCGGCGATGGCGGTGTCGAGTGGATAACAGGAAGCGCCAACCCGGTCATCCGCGATGAATTGGCGCGTGGAGTCTACTTCGATCAGTCGCTCTCAGTGCCCAAGGACAACGCCGACCCTTATGCGCCTGACCTGATCGCACACTACTGGCCCTCGGTTCGCCGCCTTGTGCGACAGCGCCTTACGTCGCCGTCACCCCAATAGTCGCCAGTGATGGGCGCGACAATCAGACCGTCGCCACGCGGTTTTCGGGCGTGGCGCGCTACATTTCCTTCCGCAGCTGCACGCCCAGCCAGATCCACCAGATCGGCCCGACGATGACCGAGGTCAGCCCACCGGCAAGCAGTACCAGCGGCTGAATATCTCCCACGTTGGCCAGAAACAGAACGATGAGCAGGACCGCATTGCCCATGCTCAGGTAGCCAAGGTTCTTGGGCAATGTGCCGGTGCGCACAATCAGCCAGCCAAAGATAAACGCCACGAGGCCGACCACAAAGAAGGCCGTGAAGCCGGCCGGGTCCACTTGCGACGGAAACGATCGCACCGCCTCAATAGCGGTCCGGCGAGGGCCGGGCGCGCCCTGCAACTCATTGATCAGCAGCGCCTGATACTCGCCGTGCTGTAGGGTGGCAAACGACGACATCACGCCGAGCAGCATCGCCCACAGCGCGAGGTCGTTCTGGCCATTACCCGCGATGCGCCTATAGAGCGCCACGTAGGCCGCGCTTGAAAAGATGCCGCTCAGCGCCAGAATCAGCCAACTGCCAAGCGTGCCGATATGCTCCGCCTGCCTGGCAATCACCAGAAAGAATACTGCATAGAGAATGGACAGGATACCGACAAGGATGGCGCTGAGGCCGCCGAACTTGTTAAATGTATTGGTCATGTCACGCTCCATTGGCTATACCGGTGAGCCTTTCAATCCCTGCACGCCCTTAATCACGGCGATCTCACCCGTAATGATCTGGAAGTGATTGATCACTAACCGGGTGAGCACCCAAGCGACACTTTGCTGGCCCGAGTTGATGAACGAGAGATCAATGGGACGGTTGAGGTCCTCGTCCTTCAGCGACGCAATATATTCGCTTACGGCGGCATAGACGGCCTGCCCGTACTGTCGCGCTGCCGGCAGGTCCACCTTTACGCGCTGCGCAATCTCAAGCGTGATTCGCATGACCGGTTCGCTGGTGCCCGTCTTCCCGGCCCAACTGGTAGCCGCCAGTGGCGCGCCGCCTTTCAGCACACCGTTTACCACGGCATCGGCGGACTGCGCAACGTGCGCATAACGCTCGCCAATCGGGTGAGCAGTGCCCGGCGGGACCCAATGGGCCTGCTCCGGCGTAACACCCATCATTGTAGCCTCCAAGAACTGAGAGGCGGCCCCAAATTGATCGCGCAGCAGGGCTACAGCACTAGGCATGTTTCCTCCCCTTCCCTCGATATGAATTGCTTGTCATCGTGAAACTACGACGAAGTATACTCCTATTGGAGGTCTCGCGCAACGCTATCGCGGGGTATAGCGCAGATTCGTCGGGGCGGAGCAACCGCCACACCGCACGCTGTGGGGCAACCGCATGGCTGGCCCCCGACTGGATCGGGGGCTGGCCGTGGCTGCGCCTTGTAGGGGCGAAGCCGCGCGTGGACATCACCACGTTGCAAGACCGCCGCCTGACGCGCTGCTTCGCCCCTACGCACACGATC
>JACQEC010000101.1 GCA_016200765.1 Chloroflexota bacterium
GAACTCGCTCAAGGCGCATGAAATCATTGTCGTGGACAACCACTCAAGGGACGGCAGTGGTCTAATGGTAGGTCAGAAGTTTCCGTCGGTGCGGTTAATCCAAAACGATTCCAATCTCGGATTCACGCGCGCGGTGAACCAGGGATTGCGCGCCAGCACAGGGCGCTTTGCCTTCGTGCTAAACTCAGATGTAGAGTTGCTCCCCGGCGCTGTTAGCACGCTATGCGAGGTCATGGAAGCGCATCCTCGCGCCGGCATTGCCACCTGCGCCCAACAGCGACCCGACGGCACAGCCGTAGTCCCTTTCTACGATGATCCGACGTTGCGCCGAGAGATCATCCGCAATCTGTTTCTTACTGATTTCGCCACGTACAGACTGATGCCACAGCGTCGGCTGGCGAAGTACCACCAACCCGCGCCAGTGGATTGGGTCGTGGGATCAGCCCTGCTGGTGCGGCGCGAGGTTATCTCGTCGGTGGGGCTTCTCGACGAAGCGGTATTCATGTATGGCGAGGAGTTTGATTGGTGTTACCGGGCGCGCCAGCAGGGTTGGCAGGTTTACTACGTGCCCACCGCCCACATTCTGCACCACGAAAATCAAAGCGGCATCCAGCGCTTCAATACGCAACGTTACAGCATGGTGGCGCACTCGCTGTTCTATTTCTACGACAAGCACTTCGGCATTCCGCGGCGGCGCATTTTGGCTGGCGCCTATGTCGTCGGCTCGCTGATCCGGATGGCGGCGTGGGCGTTGCTCTGGCTGCTTCCGCCTCTGCATCCGGTGGCTCACGCCCAAATGAGCGAGCACAGGCAAACGGTGCAGATGGCATGGCGATACCTACTTCAGGCGCAGAGTCTGATCACGTGATCACGCACCGGCCGGTCAGGGTGCTGTTTGTGGATCACGCCGATTTCTTGGGCGGCGCCGAACAAAGCCTGCTTGAAGTGTTGCGCCTGGTTGATACGGCGAAAATTAACGCCGCACTGGCATGTCCTGATGGCGCCTTGATGCGCGAGGCGCGGTCGCAGGGCACACGTGTGTTTGCGGTGAATTTGGGCCAAATGCGCGGCCGTCGCAATCTGATGAGCGTCCCCTTCAAACTCATCAGGGGAGTCTTCCAACTTATACAAATCATACGCCGTGAAAAGATGGACATCGTCCACAGCAACACCATGCGCGCGAGTATCTACTCCGCGCTTGCCGCGCACCTCTCCGGCGCGAAGTTTGTCTGGCACGTGCACGACCTCTATCGCAGCAGCCCGTATCTCTGGCTGATGAGCCGCTTGGCGCACGCCATCTTGACGAATTCGCAAGCCGCGGCGCGCCTGATGCCCTCTATCGCTCAATCCAAGACCACTGTAATCTATCATGGCGTGACCATGCCCAATTTCGCGCCATCAGCACCGGCGCGCGAGAATGTTCGCTCGGAGCTTGGAGTACAGTCTGATGAATTATTGATCGGGAACGTCGGATGGGTTGCGCCATGGAAGGGACAACAGGAATTTATTGAAGTTGCACGGCTCATCGCCCGGCAGTGTCCACAGGCTCGCTTCGTGCTCGTTGGGGCAGCCAGCGACGAGCGCTACGCGGTCTATGAGCAAGACCTGCGGGCCCTCGGTGCGCGGCTGTTGGGTGACCGACTGATCTTCACCGGCGCGCGCAGCGACGTGCCAGCAGTGCTGTCGGCGCTCGACCTGCTCTTGCACTGCGCAAAGCGTGAGCCATTCGGGCGAGTGCTGGTAGAGGCCATGGCAACGCAGGTGCCTGTGATTGCATTCTCTGGAGGCGGCCCCGATGAAATCATCGCCCATGGCGCAACCGGACTACTCGTTGATGCCGGCGATGTTGCCGCGATGGCACGCGCCGCGCTTGAACTCCTCGCCGAACCGGACAGGCGGCTCGCGATGGGAGTGGCTGGACGGGAACGGGCGGCAAGTGTCTTTGAACCTGTTATCAACGTTCGCCGTATCGAAGATCGCTACCTGTCGCTCGTGACGTAAGATGCCCCAACGTCTTCGCCTGCTCGGAATCATTTTGATAGCTTGGGGCCTGTTGCTCTGGCAGCTAGACAGCCGCAGTCTGTGGGTTGACGAGTTTCTGACCGCGCAGATGATCCAAGGCGCCCCCCAGGATGTCGTGGCCGCCGCAACGCGCGACATCCACCCGCCGCTCTATTTTCTGCTCCTCAATGCATGGGTGCAGGTGTCCGGCGCCAGCGATTTTGCGCTGCGCTTTCCGTCCGTGCTTGCGGCCATGTGCGCGCTGGCCCTGATGCCCGTCTTGGCCCGCCGCACGCTGGGATCATCCTCGGCTCTGCCGGCGACGCTTCTATTGGCAGGGGCGCCTGCATTTGTAGAATTCGGTCGAATGGCGCGATACTACTCGCTCTTGCTGGCGCTGGCTATGCTGAGCACGCTCTTGCTCTTGAGCGCAATCAAAGAGGATCGTGTGAAGTTGTGGATTGCCTACAGTCTTGTCGGACTCGCTTTGATCTATACATTCTATCCCAGTGCTGCGCTGCCCATCGCACAGGGCGCAACTCTCGTCTGGCCTTCGGGCGGGTCCCACGTTCTGCGCCGCTGGGCATTTGCGGCAACCCTGATCGTGGCCGGATTTCTTCCGTGGGTGTGGTTGTCCGCCGGTCAGCAGGTTGCATCGGTCGCCACATACACGGGCGTTGACTTCGCGCGCACCTTGGTAGGTTTTCTGCTAGGAATCGCCTCCGCAGCTTATACTTTTAGTGTCGGGGAGACGCTGTTCCCTTGGCAGCCGGCCGCTTTGATTGGGTTATTTGTCGTTGCGCTCGTGTTAGGCACGGGACTGTTCAAGCGTCCTGCCGCCATGACGTGGAAATTCATCGGCTTATGCGGTATCAACATCGTATTGATGTCTGCGGTGACGACCTACGTCGCGACGGGCACACCGTTTCTCAATGTGCCGGTGCGTGCGCTGTTTGCGCTCCCCTTTTTTCTCCTATCGCTGCTAGCCTGCCTGATGGGGGTTGGCTCGCGGGTACGGCGTGGGTTGCTTGGCGCCATTCTGCTTAGCGTGTGGGCTGTCAGCAATGTGAACGACTTTACCGGCCAGCAGTTTCTCAATCCGATATACCTAACGCCGTCGAAGGAAGCCGCGGCGTATGTTCGCGAGCGCGTCAATCGTGACGATCTGGTTATCAGCGACTACGACAGCGTATTTGGCTACTACTTTGTCTCGAACGACGCGACGGCACGGCAGCATCGTTACACTGAACCCGACAGCGAGGTTACCGTTGCGCTTGCATCGCTTCGCCCCGCGCGCGTCTGGTTCATCACGATCGGGCGCGATCAGAGCCAGAGCCGGTCATCCGCCAACGCCGTGCGCCTCCAACTCACCGACGGCTATCGCTTAGAACACGTTGAAAGGCTCTTGCCGATTGATCCAGTCTACTTGCGTTTGAAGTCGGCTGTGCTGGGGCGCGATACCTATGCCTACCGCCTGACCATCGAACTGTACACCCGCCCATGAACTCACGTCTGACCATCGGGCTCGTTGTCTTTATCACCGCATTGACTTTTTACGTCGCCACACTCGCACCTACAGTCGAGTGGGGCGACTTTGGCGGATTTCAAACCCGGGTTTCGATAGGCGAGTTGGAACTCGCACCGTACGGTCACCCACTCTGGAACCTGATTGCGCGGCCTTTTACCTGGCTGCCTTTTGGCGATTCGGCATTCCGCGTCAATTTGAGTTCGGCATTCTTTGCTTCACTGACATTGCTGGTGCTCTGGTTCACCCTCCCTGCGCTCACCCAATCACGAACCGCGAGCATATTGGCCATCCTTGCGCTGGCCATTTCACATACGTTTTGGACGTATAGCGTACTGCCTAAGGCTTACACGTTGACCTTGTTCATCCTGGCCCTAGGCTTGTTGCTGCTTCTGCGCTGGCGCGAGTCGCCCCGCGCGTGGCCTATAGTGGCTGTAGGCGTCTTACTCGGATTAGGCATCATGAACCATCTGGTTGTAGCCACGGCGGTGCCCGGTTACACGGTGTTCGTGCTTTGGCATAGCCGACGCAGGCTGGGCGATATGTTGCGGTTTGCTGTAGGTGTAGCCGGAGGACTGGCTCCGTACTTCTACCTGTTGAGCACAACGCCCACAAAAGGGTCCGATACGCTCACATCGGTCATGAGCTACGTGACAAAGTTTGCGCAGTTGCTCGCGACACCTCCAGAACTCCTGACAGGCATTGCGTTCACCGCAGCAAACGTCGCGTACCAGTTTCTGTTGCTAACGCCTGTCGCGCTCTGGGGCTGGTGGCGGATGTGGCGAGACGACCGTTCGCTAGCCGCTGCATTGATGATGATCTTCGCCGGAGACGTTGCGTTCGTGCTGGTCCCCGTCGCTCCACCCATCATGCAGAACTGGCATCTATTTCATCCGGCCCATCTGGCGCTGACCTATCCGTTGGCCTATGGCCTGGCCGCAATAGCCGAGCGTTTGCGATATTCGCGGCGCTCAGCGGCTGCGCAAATCACTACTGGCCTAGCGGCGATTGTGGTTCCGGCCCTGCTCACCTATTTCATCCTTGCGCCGGAAGCCGCGCGGGCCTTCCACATTACCGACCGGCTGGGATTGCGCGACTTTCCGGGACGTGATACCGTCAGCTTCCTGTTCATTCCCGCCAAGGCAGGCGATTATAGCGCGCGCCGTTACGCTGAAACTGCGCTCAGTGCTCTGCCCAATCGGGCGGTGCTTTTCGCCGACTGGACGCCGTACACGGCCGTCTGGTATTTACAGGCTGTGGAAGGTTGGCGGCCTGATGTGAGCCTTCTCGAACTGCCCGTCAAAGAGTCACTTGCGATTGCAACCGGTCATTATCGCGCCCTCGGTCGCCCGGTGTTCATCGCCGACACGAGCCGGTACTATGATCTGGCTTCGCTTGATGGGCACTACCGCGTGGAACGCGAGGGAGCGGTGTACGAACTTATTCCCTTGCCATAGGCCGTATGAGCGCGCACGTTACGATGCCTGAGCCATTGACCCCTAATGCTGACCGCACAGCGCGACGCCTCGTGGCTCGCGCGCCCCACTTGTTGATTCTGATCGCCTTTGCGCTCTGGCTGTCAACCCTGACACAGCGCAGCATCTGGGCCGACGAGCTTGGAACCACCAGCGTAATGGCACAGCCCGATATGACGTCGGTGCTCAAGTTTGTCGCGAACGAGGAACGCAGGCCGCCTTTGTACTTCGCCTTACTCTACCTCTGGACGGGCGTGGCGGGTCAGCACGAATTCGCGTTGCGTTTCTTCTCATTGTTTTTTAGCACACTCTCGGCGGCAACCATGTTCGCCCTTGCCCGCAAGATGTCTACGATGTTCGGATCCGGCGGTCGCGCCCTTCCCTTGCTGGCGCTGTCTCTGACGATCGTATCGCCCGTTCTCGCGCTATATGGCGTAATGATCAGGTATTATGTCCTGGTACTGTTTCTTGCGCTGATGCTGAACCTGATTTTTGTGCGCTGGCTGTATGCCGCCGCGAAACCGCCAAAGGCCGCCGGTGGCGAGTCGCTCGCGCTATGGAGCACGATGGTTATTGCCAGCATGGTGTACCGCTACGGCTCGCTCGCACGACTGCGCGCGAACCGCCAACAAACTATTTTGCTTTGGGCCTGGTTCGCCGTCGGGCTGTTGCTCATTTATACAGATTACTCAATCATTGCTTTGATCGGCGCCCAGCTCGTATGGCTCGTGGTTCATCGTCAGGACTTTGAGAGACCGGCAAGACGCTGGCTGGCTGTTTTTGTCGCATTGGCCTTGGCGTATCTACCTCTGCTGGCCAGCCTGCTCGAACAAGTAGGACGCAGTAAAATGGAGGCCGATCTTTCAAGCCAACCCTTAGGGCTGGCTCTCAAGCTAGTATATCCTGTCTTCTCGTTCATTTATGGCGAGACCATCCTGCCCTGGCACTGGCTTGTATTAGTTACCTTCCCGCTGGTGGCGGTTGCTGGGTTGAAGGCACTGAGGCGAATCCGGTTCACGCCCTTGATCGCGCTGGCTCTGATCTTGGCGGCATTACCGCTGGCGTTCAATATCTTCATTCTCTCGACGGTGGCAACCGATTTGGCGTTTCTGACAATCGCAAGCCGAACGCTGTTCGCGCTTCCTCCCTTTCTGATGATTCTGACCAGCGCCATCATGGCTATGCCAGCGCGCTGGCGCACCCTGACGGTCGCGGCGCTTGCGGTCACAAATGGAGCCGCGTGGCTGAATCTGGTCATCGGCGTGGAGTATCATAACCCCATCTACGCGGTTCCGCTCCGTTCGGTGACACAGTCCATTGAGCGTGACCTCCAGCCCGGCGATGTGATCATCGCCGACCTTGATACCGCGTTCCACTACTACTGGCTCCAAAAGCCACACGAGGATTCCCGTTTCTATTTTGCCGATGAACTGGTTAGCGCCGAGAACTACATACAGGCAACTCGCGCGCCGCACACCTGGCTCATCTCGTTTGGCCGCGACCGCAGCCGCGCGAACGACCATACGGAGGAGATACGCGCCTGGCTCGCGCCAGCCTATGATCCCATCGGCGAGTGGGGGTTCGCGCCTGTGGATGCCGTGTACCGCGCGGTCAAAGCGCGGTTGATAGGCCGCGAGGTCTATGCGTATAAACTCGTCGTTAGCCGGTTTGGCCGCAAATCGTAAGCACCATGCGCATCGTCATAGACGGCCACACGCTCAACGACCACTTCCCCGGCATCGGTCGCTACACATTTCATCTGATTGAGGAAGTGGCGCGGCTTGCGCCTGCGGATCAGTTTCTGGTGCCGTTTGGCGCGAATCAGCCCAACACGCGATTTGACCTTTCGCGCTTGTCGCACCTGCCCAACGTGATACTCGTCGAATCGGGCTTATCGCCATTCAGCGCGGCCTACCAAATCGCCTGGTCGCGCCCGCTGACGCCATATTTGCCCATTGATCTGACGCACTTCCCCTACTATGTTCGCCCATACATCAGTTGGCGGCGTTCGTGCGTCACGGTCTTTGACCTCATTCCCCACGGTTCACGCCGGCCTCCGAGAACCGAATCGCAGAGTTGCGCACACGCTTCAATCTGCCGGAGCGTTTCATCCTTGCGCTCGGCATTAACAAGCCCCACAAAAACTTGCACACCCTGCTCGCCGCGTTTGCCCGCGCGCAAACCGACGCCCAACTGGTGTTGGCAGGCTTTTATGACCCTCATTTTCCCGACCCGCGCAAGCAGGCCAGCCAACTCGACATCCTGAATCGCGTCCTTTTCTTGGGTGCCATCGCCGACGACGACCTGCCAATCCTCTTTAGCACAGCGTCAGCGTTTGCCTTCCCATCCTACGACGAGGGATTCGGATTGCCCGTGCTGGAGGCGATGGCCTGCGGTACCCCCGTAATATGCTCGTCCGCACGTTCCTTGGCTGAGATAGCCAGCGGCGCCGCCTGCCTCGTTGACCCAGCCGATACAAATGGCTGGACGACGGCGATTGAGCAAGTCATGGGTGATTCCACGCTAAGAGCCCGGCTCATTGACTCGGGTCTCCAGCGCGCCCAGCAGTTTTCATGGGATAAGACCGCGCGCCTGACCCTGGCGGGTTACCGTCAATTAGCCGAACTCTGATAAAATCCATCAAACCCTATGCGATACATGCCCCGTGTCTAGCCTGCCTGCAGTATTCCTCGACCGCGACGGCACGATTAACGTCGAGGTCAATTATCTCCGTACCCCGGACAGTTTGCAGCTAATCCC
>JACQEC010000068.1 GCA_016200765.1 Chloroflexota bacterium
AGCGAGACACAGGCCATCAAGGCGGTCTTTGGCGAAAAAGCCTACGATCTCCCCATTAGTTCAACCAAATCTATGCTCGGGCACCTGCTGGGCGGGGCCGGTGCGGTCGAAGGCGTCGTCACGGTGAAGACCATTCAGGACGGCAAGATTCACCCGACGATCAACTATGAGTATCCCGACCCGGACTGCGACCTCAACTACGTGCCGTCCACGGCCATCGAGAAAGAGGTCAGGGTCGCGCTGTCCAACTCGTTCGGCTTCGGCGGCCACAACGCCTCGGTGGTGTTCAGACGCTACGAGCCATGAGTACGCAGACGGGATGAAAACGTAATGGGTACGATCATGCGCCACGTTCCAAGGGCGTATGCCCCCGAAGCGGGCTGTGCCCGCCCGCCGGAGGCGGTTCGGGGGTGCGCGCGTTGCGCGTTCGTGCGTTTTGACGGCCTCACAAGTTGCGCGCACCCTCGTAGGGGCAGGTCTTGCGCTTTCGCGGCGTGGAGTTTCGATACCTGCCCCAGTTCGGGGGCATACGCGGAACGCGCTCACGCGCAACGTCCAGATCGCCCCCTCGTTAGGCCATGACCCCGGACGACTTAGAGGCCGCGCTGGGCCTAGCCTTTGCCGATAAGTCGCTGCTGATCCGCGCCCTGACGCACCGCTCGCACCTCAACGAATCCTCGCAAGCGGCCGCGCTCGATAACGAGCGGCTTGAGTTTTTGGGCGATGCCGTGCTCGACTTCTTGACCGGAGAGTGGCTCTATCATCGCTACCCGGAGATGCGCGAAGGGGAGTTGACCAACCTGCGTTCGGCTCTGGTAAAGCGTGAGACGCTGGCTCGTTTTGCCGCCGATATTTGCCTCGGCGACTACCTGCTGGTCAGCAAGGGCGAGCGCGCGGCAGGCGGCCACCAGCGCGTCACACTGCTGGCGGGCGCGTTCGAGGCGCTCGTCGGCGCGCTTTACCTCGATGGGGGACTCGCCAATGCGAAACAATTCTGGGACCGTTTCGCCGAGCCGCACCTCCTGCGCATCATGCAAGACCGGCTGGACAAGGACGCCAAGAGCCTCTTACAGGAGTTGAGTCAGGGCGTCTTCCAAGCCAAGCCCATCTACCAGCTCAGCGCCGTGACCGGCCCCGACCACGACAAAGAGTTTGACGTGCAGGTCCTCATCGGCGGCCGCGTGATGGGCACCGGCCACGGTCATACCAAACAAGGCGCGGAACAGGAAGCCGCGCGCGGGGCGCTGCAAGTGCTGGAAGCAGAAGGGTACCGGCTTGCCTGATGATGCGCCTTCTGATCACCGGCGGAAGCGGCTATCTCGGCTCGCACCTCATCGCGGCGGCGCGCGATCCATTCGAGCTGTTCGCGACCTACTATTCGCGCCCCATCCCGGACGGCGTGCCGTTGGACGTGCGCGATGCTGATTCCGTCCGGCGGCTGTTCGACAGCCTGCGCCCTGATTGCGTCATCCACACGGCCTACGATAAATCGAGCGACGGCTGGCAGGCGGTTATCGGCGACGGGAGCGCCAACGTCGCGCAAGCCGCACGGCAAGTCGGCGCGCGGCTGATCCATCTGTCAACCGATGTCGTCTTCAGCGGCGCGCGCGGCTGGTACTGCGAAGACGACCCGCCCGACCCTGTTACCGACTATGGCCGCGTCAAGGTTGAGGCGGAACAACGGGTAGCGGCCTGCCTGCCCGACGCTCTGCTCGTCCGCACCTCGCTGATCTACGGCACACTGCGCGACGCCGCCGATGCCAACTCGCGGTTCGTGCTCGATGGATTGCTGGGCCACACACCCGTTACGCTCTTTCAAGATGAGTTCCGCTGCCCCATTTGCGTGACCGATCTGGCCGCGGCCTTGCTGGAATTGGCGGCGCTGCCATTCGACAGGCTCATGGTTCGTGGGCCCCTGCACGTGGCGGGAGCCGAGCGCGTCAGCCGCTATCAGTTTGGCGTACTGCTGGCGCGCTATCACGGCCTCGACCCGCGCCCACTGCAGGCCACGACCTCCGAAGCGACCGGCCTGATTCGCCCGAAGGACTGTACGCTCGACACGACGCGAGCCCAAGCGCTTCTCCGCACGCGCCTGCGCGGGGTCGGCGAGGTTTTGCGTTGACCGCTAGGCCAAGTTGGCCTATACTATGCGCCGAGGTGAGAGTTGCGCGACAACCACTCTCACCTCATTCTTTGCGTTTTTCTGCGCCGTTCGGAATCCATGAATCTCAAGCGCCTTGAACTGCACGGCTACAAATCGTTCGCGAACCGCACCGCCTTCGAGTTGCTCGACGGCGTCACGGCGATTGTCGGGCCCAACGGCAGTGGCAAAAGTAACATCGCCGACGCCATTCAGTGGGTGCTTGGCGAGCAGGCCTACAGCGCCATGCGCGCCAAGAAGACGGAGGATATGATCTTCGCCGGCAGCGCCAGCCGCGCCCGCATGGGCATGGCCGAGGTTTCGCTCGTGCTGGACAACACTGCCCAGTGGCTGCCGATCGAGTTCAGCGAGGTGACGGTCACGCGCCGCGCCTTCCGCTCCGGGGAGAACGAGTATCGTCTTAACGGCGCAAAGGTACGCCTGCGCGATCTGGTGGAACTGCTCGCCAAAGGCGGGCTGGGGCGCGGGTCCTATATCGTGATCGGACAGGGGCTGATTGACTCGGCGATCTCACTGCGCCCGGAGGAGCGGCGCGCCCTGCTGGAGGACGCCGCCGGCATCGCCTTTGACCAAACCAAGAAGGCCGAGACGCTGGCAAAATTGGCGGGCACGCAGGAGAACTTGACGCGCGTGCACGACATCCTGCAGGAGCTTGGCCTGCGCGTGCGGCGCTTGCACGATCAAGCCAATCGCGCAAACCAATTCGCCGATGTTCAGCGCGCGCTGGCCGAACACTTGCAGATTTGGTATGGGCACCAGTGGCAAGAGGCGCAGGCCAGACTGGCCCTGGCCCAACAAACGATCATCGCGACCGAGCAGCGTTTGGCCGAGGTGCGCCAAGCCCTCCAAGCATCGGATGCCGAACGCGCCCGCCTGCGCGAGCGCGTTGAACAACAGAGGCTGGCAGTCTCGAACCGCCAGCGCCGCCTCAACGATCTACAGCGCGCGTATCAGGAAGCCGCGCAACAGCACGCTGTAGCATCAGAGCGGCTCTCGCTGATGGCCCAGCAGTACACTGACCTCGCCGATGAAATTCAGACGGCGGCTGAACTGCAGGTCGAGCGGCAGCAGCATGCCCAACTCACAGCACGGGCCGCGCAATTGAACGATGCGCTCGCGGCGGCGAGTGAGCGTCTCTCGCAATTACAGAGCCGCGTCGGAGTTCTGCAATCACAAACCGAAAAGGCGGCTCGACAGGCGCAGGCGGCGCGCGCCGAAGCCCAGCGGCGGGCGCTCACGCTGATGACCACGTTGGCTGAGCAGACACAACGGCTGGCGGGGGCGCGTGAGAGGTTTAAGGCTATACCGCCAGAGCGCGAGCGCGTTCAGGCCGCCTTAGCCGCGCACCAGTCTGGCGCGCAGGCGGGCGATGACCGCTTGGCGGTGGCCGACCTCCAGCGCGCATCGCTCACCCTACAGCAAGCCGAATCCGTGGCGCAGGCGAGCGAGGCGCAACAGCGGGCAACCCGCCTGCAACAGACCGCTGACACACTCGCGGGCCAAGTGGCCGAAGCACAGGTGCGCCTGCGCGCGGCGGAGGTCGAGCGCAATCTGGCGCGCGCGCGCGGCGCGCAGGCGCTTCAGCAGATCGCGCTGGACATGCGCCTCGACGTCATCGGCCCGCTGCACACGCTCTATCAGGTCACACCCGACTATGACCTGCTCGTTCGCGGTGCGCTGGGGCTTTTCGCAGACGCGCTGGTGGTGCGTGGCTGGGACGACGCACACGCCCTCGCGAACCGCACGGCCACGCGGCAGACCATTGTGGTGATGGAGTCGTTCAGCGCGCACCCCCGAAGCCAGCGTCTTTCGCGGCGCCCGCCCGCCGAAGGCGGTTCGGGGGCATACGCGCCAACACCCGCCGACACCGCTACGCCGCAGAGCGCCTTTGACCTCATCCGGTGCGCCCCGCAATACGACGCGCTCTTCTCGGCCTTGCTCGCGCATGTCCACCTCAATCATGGCATGGTGCCCCGCGTCAGCGCGGAAGGCGATCTCATCCTGCACCACGCCATCGTGACCGCCGATGAATCGGCGCCGAATCTATCCGCGCTCGACGAGCAAGTCCAACAGGCTCAAGCGGTGGCCACGTCGCTGGGCGTCCAACTGGATCGGTCACGACTTGAGGTGGGCGAGGCCACAGCCCGGAGTAACACGCTGCTTCGCGAGTCACGCGAATTGGACAACGAGCGCGGGCGCTGGCATTCGGAGTGCGAACAACTGGCGCGTCAGAGCCAACAGCACCATGCCGAAATCCAGCGGCTTAACGCCCACCTCGCGCGGCTGCAACACGACGAAGACCGGCTGGGCGCGCAGATTGAAGAGATGGAGCAGGCGCGGCAAGCCGCCGAACGCGAGCACGCGCAAGCGCGTCACGCATGGTCGTCCTCAAGCGGGGACGCCGCAGAGTCCGGCGACGATGCCCTGCCCGCCCTCCGCCAGCAGACGGCGAATCAGGAAACGCAGGTCGCGCTGTTGAATCAGGCACTGCAATCGTGCACCCAAGAGCGCGCCCGGCTAGTCGAGCGCATCCAATCGCAGGATACCCAACAGCAAGCCCGAAGCGCGCGCGCCTTGAAATTGACGGCTCAGAATGTCAGCCTGCGAGAAGAGATCGCGCTCGTGGAATCGCGGTTGATGGCGAGCGGCGGCGACAATACCGCGGTGCAATCTCTTCAAGCCGAAATACCGCCCCTGCTTGATGAGCTCCGCGCCGACCAAGAAACCTTGCGCTCGCTGGAGACGCACGAAGGGTCGGCGCGGGAAGGGTTATACGCGGCGGAAGCAGCGTATCGCCAAGCGCTCGTCGAATTGCAAAGCAGGCAAGACCGCGCGACGGCATTACGAGACCAGATTGAGGACGACGTCGAGTTGGTCTCCCTGCCGACCGACCTCCCGAAGACGCCGGTATTCGTCGTCGGCGACCGGCCGGTGAGCCTGCCCACACCCGCATCCCTGCCCGACGACATTGAGCAAGAAATCCGATCGCTGAAAAACAAAACTCGCTGGATTGGCAACGTCAACCTCGAAGCGCCGGCCGAGTACCTGCAAGAGAAGGAACGCTTCGAGTTCCTGACCGCGCAAGCCGAGGACTTACAGCAGGCCTCCGCAAGCCTCCAGCAGATCATCCTTGAACTGGATCAGTTGATGCGCGACAAATTCCGCGAGACGTTTGACAATGTCGCGCGCGCGTTCAAGGATTTCTTCCGGCGGCTGTTCGGCGGCGGCTCCGCGGAACTCGTCCTGACCGACCCGCAGAATCTCATCACGAGTGGCATTGAAATCATCGCCCACCCTCCCGGCAAGCGCCGTCAACCGCTCGGCCTGCTGTCGGGCGGCGAGCGCGCGCTGACCGCCTGCGCGCTAACGTTCGCACTACTCAAAACCAGCCCGACGCCGTTTTGCGTGCTGGACGAGGTGGATGCGGCGCTGGACGAGGCCAATATCAGCCGCTTCCGCGAGACGCTCAGCGAGCTAGCCCTCTCTACGCAGTTCATCGTCATCACTCACAATCGCGGCACGGTTGAGGCCGCCCGCGCGGTCTATGGTATCTCGATGGGCGCCGACGGCGCATCGCAGATGATCTCGCTCCGGCTTGACGCGCGCGATCAGACGGCAGAGCGCGAGAGCAACTGAAAGGAACCAGCACACGAATCATGCGCATCCGATCGCCGCGAACCGCCACCCCAGCGTGCCCCGCTCACCGGCCCGCTATCTTGGTCATCGTTCTTATTCTCTTGTGCGTTCTGTTGACGAGCTGCGCAACCGCAGTCGAGCCGCAGGGCACGCCCTCACCCCTGCGCCCCTCTCCCCAATTGGGGAGAGGGGATGGGGGTGAGGGCGCCGCGCAACTGCCGACAGCGACAGCCCAGCCCGGCCTGCCGGTGGCCGTGACGGTGGCGGCGTCCGGCCGCGCGCTCGACGGGCTGGTGGCCTATGCCTCCAACCGTTTTGACCACTTTGAGATTTATCTCTATGATCTCGACCGCGACGAGATCATTCAGTGGACCGGCGACGACGCCGAGAAGCGCAACCCGATTTGGTCGCCCGATGGGCATACGCTGGCGTACGCCTCGCTCGGCGACGGCTCGTGGCAACTCTACCGGCGCGGTCTGGCCGGGGGCCGCGAGTATAAACTGACGTCGGCTCCGGGCGAGAATTACGAGCCAGCCTGGTCGCCCGACGGGAAGCTCATTGCCTTTACCTCCAACCGCGATGGGCGCGAGCAGATTTACCTCATGGACGAAAGCGGCAACGGCGCCCGCAATCTGTCCCGGAACAACTCCTCCGATTTTCAGCCCGCCTGGTCGCCCGACGGCAGTATGGTTGCGTTCAGCAGTAACCGCGACGGCAATTGGGAAATCTACATCATGAATGCCGACGGCTCCAACCCGCGCAACCTGACGCGCTCAATGGCCGGGGAGTGGTCGCCCGCGTTTTCGCCGGACGGCAAACGGTTAGCCTTTGTGTCCGACCGCGACGGCAACCAGCAGATCTACGTCGTGGCCCTCGACGCCGCCGATACCACGCCGCCGGTTAATTTGAGCAAGCATTCCGGCAGTGACTGGTCGCCCGTCTGGTCGCCCGACGGCGCGCGCATCATGTTCATCTCCAAACGGGATGGCAATTTTGAACTCTATCTGATGAACGCGGACGGCTCCGGCCTGCGCCGGTTGACCAACCAGTTGAGTGATGACATCCAGCCCGCGTGGCGGTCATCGTCCAGCGCCGCCGGCGCCACGCGCCCGCCGGTGTTGAGCGCCCTCAACCGGCGAACCGACGAAGGGCCGAAACTGGTCACCACCTGGCACTTCACCGACAACGTGAAGATAGATGGCATGCGCTCCAGCGCCATACAGGCGTTGTCGCAAGATGAGACAGCCTACCCGGTCTCCGGCGGCGCGGTTTACGGATTTGAGCCGGGCGACCTGTATCCGCAGATCTATATCCGCGACACCTCGTGGATGGACATTGCGGCGATGTATTTCTACCCAGCGTACTATGTCAGCGATACCATTGAAGAGTTTCTCCGCAGGCAATACACCGCCAACCAACCGGTGCGTCCTGCGGCGAGCGTCTATCCGGGTGACGGGGCCATCAGCGGTCTATTTTCGCCGCAGATCAGCTACGACAAGCACACGACGACCTCCGATGAGGAAACCAACCTGATACGGGCGGCGTATGTCTACTACTCCGATTCGGGCGACCGCGGTTGGCTGAAGAAGGAGATTGCCGGTCAAACGGTCATTGCGCGGCTGAACAAAGCCATGGAGTGGCTTCTGGCCAACCGGCTCGACCCGACCACCGGCCTGATCAAGCGGGCGCACACGACCGATTGGGGCGACGTCAAGATCGAAAAGACCGGCTCGCCGACCGACCTAAGCCCCGGCGACGCGCTGACGGTTTCCAGTTTCGATCAGGCGATGGCCTATCAAGCCTTGGTGAACCTGTCGGCGATGAATCGCGCGGTGGGCAATGTGCCCGAAGCCATTCGCTATCGCGCGCAGGCCGAGGAGCTCAAGGCCCAGTTCGAGAAATTCATGTGGCAGCCGACCCGCGGGTTTTACCGCACACACCTGCACCTGACCCCGCTGACGCACAACTTCGACGAGGATGCCATCGTCAGTATCGCCAACGCGCTGGTCGTCTATACCGGCCTCTCCGACCGTATCGCGCCGCTGGATAAACTCGAGGAGGCCACGCGCACGATGGGCGCCATTAAGCCGGGGTTGAGTCTCTTCCCGCCCTACCCGACCGGCGTGTTCGCCTATGTGCAGATGACCGAGGGGAATTACCAGAACGGCGGCCTGTGGGATTGGTGGGGCGGCACGCAGATTACCGCGGAGTTTGAGCGCGGGCTGAAGACGCGCGCGCTGGCGCATCTTTATCAGGTGGCCGAGGATTGGGCCAAGCACCCGCGCGACATTTACGAATGGCAATTCGCGCGCACGGGCGTCAGCCGCGGCAGCGACAACTACGGCGGCTCCGTCGCCACCATGACCGAGGCCGTCGTGCGCGGCCTTTACGGCATCCGCATCGAGCCGCAAGCCGTCAGCGTCTCGCCGCGGCTGGGCGAGCACAGCGGCTGGATTCGCGTGTACATTCCCACCAGCGGCTTATATGTCGGCTACCGCTACCAGTACAACCGGCCCGTCCTGCAAATCCAGTACGAGTCGAACGCGCCGCAAGATATTTCATTCCGCGTCGCCATGCCGCCGAGCATGGTTCCGGCCAAGCTCACGCTTGACGGACAGAACGCCCCGTTCAGGCTCGAATCCTTGAACGAAGACGATTACGCCGTCTTCAACGCCGCCACCGGCACGCACGTCATTGAAATCACAACCAGCGTGAAATAGCCCATCAGGATCACAAACTCATGACCACACCCTCCGCGCCAGCCGCCGTGCGGCGCATCGCCAAGAACTTCAGCGGCGTCATCGGCGTCGCCGCTTGCGACCTCAATACGGGCGAGGAGGTTCTGCTGAACGCCGACCTCGTTTTCCCGACAGCCAGCATGGTCAAGATTGGCATCTTGCTGGAGCTCTTGCGCCAGCGTGAGGCGGGTAAACTCGAACTGAGCGAGCCGCTGACCGTTCGCAAGACGGATAAGACCGCCGGATCCGGCCTGCTGGAGAACATGAGCGACGAGGTGACTCTGCCGCTCCACGACATCGCCGTGCTGATGAACGCCATCAGCGACAACACCGCCACCAACGTGCTGATTGACCGGCTCGGCCGCGCCAACATCAACCGCGCGATGCGCGCCGCCGGAATGACCCACACGCGCCTCTACCGCAAGATTGTGTTCAGCGCCGGCCGTAAACTGAAGTACCCGAACTTCGCCACCGGCACCCCGCGCGATTTTATGACGCTGATGACCCGCCTGTACGCAGGCCAACTGCTGAACCCCGCCAACAGCGAGGCCATGCTCGACATTATGCGGGTGCAGAAGAACATGGGCAACCTGACGCGCTATATCGCGTTCAACCCCTACGGCCGCGACCAGACCGCGTGGGTCGCCAGCAAGACCGGCAGTATCAACGGCGTGCGCAACGAGACGGGCATCCTTCATTCGCGCCGCGGCGCGCACGTCGTTTCTGTGATGACCAAGCGATGCACGGACAAGCGCTGGACGCCGGACAACGAGGGAACGGTGGCGGTTGCCAAGATGTCCAAGGCCATCGCCGACCACTTTCACAACGGGTATTAGCCGCTGACGATTTTTCCACCGGCCACGGTCATCACGGGTCTAATCGCCTTAGCCTCTTCCGGCGCCATCGTCAGCAGGTCATGTTCAATCACGACAAAATCGGCGTGCTTGCCCGCCTCGATGGAGCCGAGCGCGTTCTCCTCAAATATGTGTATTTACAGCTATCCGCTCTTCTTGCCCCTTATCATGAAGTGAGTGCAAATGGTAGTTCAGGGAACCAAGCGGCTATTGGCAGCGTCTCTTAATCTGAGGGGCGGATATGAAACGATTGGTCGGATTTTCAATCTGTGGGAGATTTTACCAACTCTTTGCGCTGTTGTTCTATCTGCCATTTACCGCGTGTACAGTTCAGCCTAATACGTCAACCATCGTGTCGTTTGAAATTGTGGCTCAGGGCGAACCTTACGTTGGGCGGGGCCGAGAGCCGATAGTCTTTGCCCTTCAGAATGATGGTCAAACACATGCGATTCCCGATGGGTTGCCAGAGCAAGCTCAAGAAGCGTTGCGAAGGATTTTTGATAAATCGGATTCGGCTGTGTACGTTGTCATCTACTCGGGCAGGCATGGTAGTACTGGCTATAAAGTGCAGATCAACGGTATGACATTACACCGGGAAATACTGAGTACGCGGCTGGTAATCACCTACAATGTCAACTCACCACCACCCGAGCAGCCAGTCCTTACCGTCATCACACATCCCTTTGCTATTGCACGTTTGAATGACGCCCAAATTAATGCATCCAACGTCATATTTGAGAAACAGTAATCAGATTTACAAGACTGACAATCAAAAACCCCACCAGCAAATCGTTGGTTTCTTCAAGAAGCCGAGTTGCCATCTTCTATTTATCCGGTCGAGATATGCTGTCCGCCCACCACCGTCATCACCGGCTTGAGCTCCTTGACCTCCTCCAGCGGCAACACCAGCAGGTCGCGCGCCGTCGGCAAATAGGCGTGATGGATGCGATGCCGCACGCGCGGCGCAGGGTTGCGCTTCACGGCATCGGCATAGGCTTCGGCGGTCAACTCAATCATGCGGTCGCCGCAAGCGTGCGTCTCGACCGACCAGCCCTGGTCGTGCGCCCATTGCACCATCTCGTAGAACAGTTCGGGGTCAACCACGTGCTGGCCGTAGGGGCGAAGCCGCGCGCGAGTGGCCTGCTCGTTGACGCTGTGATGCGTGCGCGCCGCTTCGCCCGTACCCGGCTCGTTCAGGTACGGCTCGAACATCAGCGCGGTGCGGTCGCCCACGCCGCCGTCCGGCATGAACTTGATGGCGTCCACCTTCAACCATTCATCGCCGAAGCCGCTGGTCACGCCCATGCCCTCGATGCGGTCTTTCAGCCGCGCTTCTTCCTCCAGCGGCGCCATGCCCCACGCCGCCACGCACAGCCGCGAGCGCACCGTCAGCCTCCCGCGCTCGCGCACCTGCTGGAAGGCGCGAATCTCTCTCGGCAGCAGCCCCGGCTCGACGACCGTCGTGATTCCGGCGGCATTATAGGCCCGGCACGCGGTTTCGATGCTGGCTTGCAGTTCGGCATCGCTCGGCGGCGGCATGGCCTTCTCAATCAACTGCTTGGCCCGGTCGGTGAACAGGCCGGTCGGCTCGCCGTGCTCGTCGCGCGCAATGCGTCCGGCGTACAGCACGTCGTGCGGGGGGTCGGGCGTCTCGCGGGTGATGCCCGCCGTCTGCAAGGCCAGCGAGTTACACACCAGTTTATTCCACACCCGGTGCAACACTACCGGATGGTCAGGCGCAACCTCGTCGAGATCGTGGCGCGTTGGCGCGCGTCCTTCCGCGAACAGCGACTCGTCCCAGCCGCGCCCGGAGATCCACTGGCCCTGTGGCGTCAGGGCCGCGCGCTCGCGCAGTTTGGCCTTGACCTCGGCAATCGAGCGCGCTCCGAATAGGGGAATCGCGCGCAGGACGCGGCCGGTGCTCAACAGGTGGTTGTGAGCGTCAATCAAGCCCGGCATCACGGTCTGGCCGCGCAGGTCAATCACTTCGGTGCGCGCGCCGCGCCATTCCTTGATTTGCTCGTCCGTGCCAACCGCCGCGAAGCGCCCATCGCGCACGGCCAGCGCCTGCGCGCGCGTGCCGCCGCGATCAACCGTGATGATGTGGGCATTGAGGTATATGCTATCGGCGTAGACCATAATCGTCTTTGGAGCGCAGGCTTCAGCCGGACAGTGATACGCGCCACCAGACTTCCGAAGTCTGCGAGACTTCGGAAGTCTGACCGACGTTGGGGTGGGCAGTGGCTTGGCCGTAGATTGACCTTGCCTTCAACACCGTTTCAACGGTCGCTGGCCGCCTGCCCTCCGGCTATTGCGGCGACCAGACGGGGTTGTAGGCAGGCACCGGGTAAAACGGGCCAGACAGGTTGATGCCCAATCGAGCCGCCGCTGTCACGAAATATTGATAGAGGTGCTCCAGGTTGTTGGTGAGGCGGCGCGGGTTACTGCCGTCGGCGTTCATCACATAGATGTCCAAGTTCCCGCCGCGATACGACTGAAACGCGATCGAGCGGCCGTCGGGCGACCAGGCGGGCGAGCCGTTGCCCTCCGCATTCGCAGGGTCATTGGTGAGGTTGCGCGGGTTGCTGCCGTCGGCGTTCATCACATAGATATCCCACTTCTGGCCACGATTCGACTCAAACGCAATCGAGCGGCCGTCGGGCGACCAAGCAGGAAATTCGTCGTCCGCCGAGTTATTTGTGAGGTTGCGCGGATTGCTGCCGTCGGCGTTCATCACATAGATTTCCAGGTTCCCATCGCGCTCCGACCGAAACGTGATCGAGCGGCTGTCGGGCGACCAGGCGGTGAAGTAGTCGTCCGCCGGATTGTTGGTGAGGCGGCGCGGGTTGCTGCCGTCGGCGTTCATCACATAGATTTCCCAGTTCCTGTCGCGATTCGACCGAAACGCAATCGAGCGGCCGTCGGGCGACCAAGCAGGAAATTCGTCGTCCGCCGAGTTATTTGTGAGGCGGCGCGGGTTGCTGCCGTCGGCGTTCATCACATAGATGTCCAAGTTCCCGTCGCGAGCCGACATAAACGCGATCGTGCGGCCGTCGGGCGACCAGGCGGGGAAGGAGTTGTATGCCGGGTTGTTGGTCAGGTTGCGCGGGTTACTTCCGTCGGTGTTCATCACGTAAATTTCAAAGTTCCCGTTGTGATTCGACGCAAACGCGAGCGAGCGGCCGTTGGGCGACCAAGCGGGGAAGAGGTCAAACGCGGGGCTATTGGTGAGGTTGCGCTGGCTGCTGCCGTCGGCGTTCACCACATAGATTTCAGCGGGCCTGTCGCGATGCGACTCAAACGCGATCTGGCCCCGAGGCCACTGCTGGGTCAGCCATACGCCAAGGCCGACCAGCAACAGCACGCCGGCCACGACCAGTGCCCGAGCCGACAACCGATTCGCCGACAGCGACTTGCTTGGCATAGGTATCCTCCTCCGCTTCCAGGCCGGCCCGCGCGCGCGGGTCAGCGCCTGCTTGCTTATATCACGCGCTGTTTCAGTTTTTCCAATATCGCCCCGGCCGGCGGGAAGCGGCCCGTTTCAGTCTTGGAGTGGATCAGTTCGCCATCCACCAAGACCTCGAACACGCCGCCTTCAGACGCGATCAGCGTCAACGTCGAGAGCGTCCCCTCCGGCAATCCCTTCAATAGTTCCTCCGTCAACCTGACGGCTTGTGGCTCGTAGTGTCATTCGGCGCAATATTCGATCTGAATCTTCATGCCCCTCCTCTTTAGAATCCAACCACTTTATCCGCGGCCACCACCGCCTCGGCAAACATCTTCGGCGTGCCCCACGTCGCGTTCTTGCCCTTCAGGTCTTCGTCCGTCACCCCACGGGTGCGGCCACAGCCGCCTCA